>NZ_JBSFYC010000007.1:0-169406 GCF_053595675.1 Streptomyces sp. NPDC002446
GGCGGCGGCGCCTTCTCCGGCAAGGACCCGTCCAAGGTCGACCGCTCGGCCGCCTACGCCATGCGCTGGGTCGCCAAGAACGTCGTCGCCGCCGGCCTCGCGGCGCGCTGTGAGGTCCAGGTCGCCTACGCCATCGGCAAGGCCGAGCCGGTCGGTCTCTTCGTCGAGACCTTCGGCACCGCGACCGTCGACACCGACAAGATCGAGCAGGCCATCGCCGAGGTCTTCGACCTCCGCCCGGCCGCGATCATCCGCGACCTCGACCTGCTGCGTCCGATCTACTCCCAGACCGCCGCCTACGGCCACTTCGGCCGTGAGCTGGAGGACTTCACCTGGGAGCGCACGGACCGGGTGGAGGCGCTGCAGAAGGCCGCGGGGCTGTAAGGCCACACCGCCGCTCGCTCTGATCACGGCCCCGGACCGCTTGGCGGTCCGGGGCCGTTGGGCTGTGTGCTCGCCGCCGGTCGCTGTCAGTGCCGTCTGCTAAGACTGGAGCTGTGAGCAGGCAGAACGGGCGAGCGGAGGAGGGGGCGTCGGAGATGGGGGAGCAGCTGGCGCTGATCCGGGAGGCCGTGCGGGAGAACAAGGCCGGTCGGGCCAAGCCGCGGACGTGGCGGGGGGCCGAGCTGGCGGCCGAGCTGCCGGTGGCGCGGGTGCTGGTCGACAAGGGTCTGGTGCATCTCGACCGGTACTTCGACTATGCCGTGCCGGCCGCTATGGACGCCGAGGCGCAGCCCGGGGTGCGGGTGCGGGTGCGGTTCGGGGCGGGGGAGAAGGGCGGCCGGCGGGAGGGGGGCAAGCTGGTCAGCGGCTTCATCGTGGAGCGGGTGGCGGAGAGCGAGTACCGGGGGGTGCTCGCGCCGATCGCCCAGGTGCTGTCGGCGGAGCGGGTGCTGAGTCCCCAGTTGCTGGGGCTGTGCCGGGCGGTGGCGGACCGGTATGCGGGGACGCTGGCCGATGTGGTGCAGCTGGCCGTGCCGCCGCGCCGGGCGCGTGCGGAGGCCAAGCCGTCGCCTGCCCCGCTGTCGCCCAACGCGCCGCCGGAGGCCGGGAGTTGGGAGCGTTACGGAGCCGGGCCCGGGTTCCTGGCGGCGCTCGCGCGGGGGGATGCGCCGCGGGCGGTGTGGACGGCGCTGCCGGGGGCGACCTGGCCGCAGGAGCTGGCGCGGGCGGCGGCCGCGGCGCTGGCGGGCGGGCGCGGTGCGCTGGTGGTGGTGCCCGACGGACGGGCCGCGGCGCGGGTGGACGCGGCGCTCGCCGAGCTGGTCGGGCCGGGACGGCATGTCCTGCTGACCGCCGATGCCGGGCCCGAGGAGCGGTACCGGCGCTGGCTCGCGGTCAGCCGGGGCTCGGTGCGGGCCGTGGTCGGGACACGAGCGGCGATGTTCGCGCCGGTCGCCGATCCGGGGCTGGTCGCGCTGTGGGACGACGGCGACGCCAGCCACAGCGATCCGCATGCGCCGCAGCCGCATGCCAGGGAGGTGCTCATCCAGCGGTCGGTCAGCGAGCGGGCCGGCTTTCTGCTGGGCGGGCTGAGCTGCACGGTCGAGGCGGCGCAGCTGGTCGAGACGGGCTGGGCGCGGCCGCTGGCGGCGGAGCGCGCCCAGGTGCGGGCCGCGGCGCCGGTGGTGCGTACGGTCGGCGAGGGCGACGAGGCGCGCGATGCCGCGGCGCGGGCGGCCCGGCTGCCGACGATGGCGTGGCAGGTGGTCCGGGAGGGGCTGAAGCAGGGGCCGGTGCTGGTGCAGGTGCCGCGCCGCGGCTATGCGCCCCGGCTCGCGTGTGAGCGCTGCCGTACGCCGGCGCGTTGCCGGGCCTGTGCCGGTCCGCTGGAGTCGCCGGCAGCGGGGCAGCTGGGGTGCGCCTGGTGCGGACGTCCGGAGCCGGACTGGCACTGCGCCGAGTGCGGCGGTGCCCGGCTGCGGGCGCAGATCGTGGGGGCGCGGCGGACGGCGGAGGAGCTGGGCCGGGCGTTTCCGGCGGTTCCGGTGCGCACGTCCGGGCGTGACCATGTGCTGGCCACGGTCCCCGAGGCGCCCGCGCTCGTGGTGAGCACCCCGGGCGCGGAGCCGGTGGCCGAGGGCGCCGGTTATGCGGCCGCGCTGCTGCTGGACGGCTGGGCGCTGCTCGGACGGCCGGATCTGCGCGCCGGGGAGGAGGCGCTGCGCCGCTGGCTGGGCGCCGCCGCGCTGGTCCGCGGCCAGGGCGAGGGCGGCACGGTCGCGGTGATAGCGGAGCCCACGCTGCGGCCGGTGCAGGCGCTGGTGCGCTGGGACCCGGTCGGCCACGCGGTCCGCGAGCTGGCCGAGCGGGCCGAGCTGGGGTTCCCCCCGGTGTCCCGGATGGCCTCGGTGGCCGGCCGCGCCGCGGACGTCGTCGAGCTGCTGCGGACTGCCGAACTCCCCGAGGGCGCCGAGGTGTTGGGGCCGGTCCCGCTGCCGGTGCCGGATCCCGGACGTCCGCGCCGGCCCGGTGATCCCCCTGCGGGTGAGGAGTGGGAGCGTGCGCTCGTGCGCGTCCGTCCCGGCCAGGGGGCGGCGCTCGCCGCGGCGCTCAAGGCGGCGCGGGCCGCGCGGCTGGTCAAGCGGGAGGGGGAGGCGGTACGGGTACGGATCGATCCGCCGGATCTGGGGTGAGCCCCGGGGGCGGCCCCGCGCGCCCGCGGCTTCGCGGCCCGGGCACGGGCGCCGCGGGCCCCGGACATGGCGCCGCCCCGGGACCGTGGTCGACGGGCGGTCCCGGGGCGTTGGCGAGCGGTGCGTACGAGGCCGCGCCCGGTGCGGCGAGTGGTCAGCCGTTGCGCGGGCCGGGGAGGGCGCCCGGACGGGTCGACTCGTCGCGGCCCGCGGTCCCCGAGGGCTGGGCGGGCATGGAGCGGGCGGCGGGCACGGACGGGGCGCCGGGCAGCCCCGTCGCCATGGTCACCGCCCGGGGCGCGGGAGACGCGGCGGGCTCCGCGGCCCGGGACACCGGCTCGCCGCCGCTGTCGGCGGAGGGCTGGGCGGTGGCCCGGCGGGCGCCGTAACGGCGGTGCACGGCCTGCTTGGTGACCCCGAGCGCCGAGCCCACCGCGTCCCACGAGAAGCCCAGCGAACGGTCGAAGTCGACCGCGGCCGTGACGAGTGTTTCGACGCTGTCCCGCAGCTCCTGGGCCAGGCGCACGGTCGGCGCGGGCGCGCGTCCGTAGACGACGAAGCCGGCGGAGGGTCCGGTGCGCCGCGGCCGGTAGACGTTGCCGAGCTGAGCGGTCAGCGTGCGCAGTGCGTCCACCTGCCGGCGGACCCGCTCGATGTCCCGCACCAGGAGATGCAGGCTGGCGCGTGCCTGGGCGTCGTGGGTTGCGTGGTCGGCCATGAGCAAGCCTCTCGAACCGGCGTGGAAAAGGAAGGGTGAATGCGATCGGGCCGCCAAGGCGGCCCGTCCGGGTCAATGCTGCTTGACCAACGCGACAGCAGCGGCTCTGGTCACGGTATGGGGGCGTACGAGCTTCCGTGCGAGGCGCGGGAAATGTCGTACGCCCCCTGGATTCACCGCTGTGGCTTGGGCCAAGCCCCATAGACTGGTGCGTCGTTCCGCTGCGTGTGAGAGGTAGATCGCCACCTATGAGGCTTGTCTTCGCCGGTACCCCCGAGGTCGCCGTACCCGCCCTCGATGCCCTGATCGCCTCGGACCGGCACGACGTCGTGGCCGTCGTGACCAGGCCCGACGCGCCCGCCGGCCGCGGCCGCAGGCTGGTCGCCAGCCCCGTCGCCCAGCGCGCGGAGGAGGCCGGCATCGAGGTGCTCAAGCCCGTCAAGCCGCGCGACGAGGACTTCCTGGCCCGGCTGCGGGAGATCGCGCCGGACTGCTGCCCGGTGGTCGCCTATGGCGCGCTGCTGCCGAAGACCGCACTCGACATCCCCGCCAAGGGGTGGGTCAATCTGCACTTCTCGCTGCTGCCCGCATGGCGGGGCGCGGCGCCCGTCCAGCACGCGGTGCTCGCGGGTGACGAGGTGACCGGCGCCTCGACGTTCCTGATCGAGGAGGGGCTGGACTCCGGCCCGGTCTACGGGGTGCTGACCGAGGCCGTCCGCCCGACGGACACCAGCGGCGATCTGCTCACCAGGCTGGCGTTCGCCGGTGCCGGACTGCTCGTCGCGACGATGGACGGCATCGAGGACGGCACGCTGGAGGCGGTGCCGCAGCCGGCCGACGGCGTCACGCTCGCGCCGAAGATCGAGGTCGAGGACGCCAAGGTGGACTGGACGGCGCCGGCGCTCCGCGTGGACCGGGTGATCCGCGGCTGCGCCCCCGCGCCCGGAGCCTGGACGGTCTTCCGCGGAGAGCGCCTCAAGCTGATGTCGGCCGCCTCCGCCGCGGGCCAGGCCGAGCTCGGCCTCGCCCCCGGCGAACTCGCCGTCACCAAGAAGGCGGTGTACGTCGGCACCGGCAGCCATCCCGTCGAACCGCTCTGGGTCCAGCCGCAGGGCAAGAAGCCGATGAAGGCCGCGGACTGGGCGCGGGGCGTACGCATCGAGAAGGGCGAGCGGCTGGGGGAGTAGGGGCCGCGTGCCGCGCCGGGGGCGGAGCCCCGCCGTCCTCCCGGCGGCGCTCAGGGGTGCATGCGGGCGCCTTTGAGCACCTTGTCGACCGCGTTGCGCGGCCCGTACACGGCCAGGCCCACCAGATCCAGCTGGTCCTTCGGCACGGCCCGTACCGCCGCGCGGTTGTCCCGGTCGTTGCCGGTGACGAAGAGGTCGGAGGTGAACACCGACCGGGGAAGCGAGCGGGCCAGGGCGCGGCCGTGCGCGGCGGTCAGCGTCTCCTTCGTCCCTTCGAGGACCAGGACGGGCTGACGGAACATCGGCAGGTACGGGGTGCCGTCGGCGTCGGCGTACGGTTCGCCGATCACCTCGGGAAGCTCCGAGCCGAGACCGCTGACCAGGAACGCGGTCACGTTCAGCCGCTGCCAGGGCGCAAGGTCCTCGCGCAGCAGAACGGCGATCTTGGTGTCGAAGCGTACGGGGCTGTGCTGGGTCGTCATGCTCCGAGACTGCCGGCCGCCCCGCCGTACGTTCTTGTACGTTCTTGGCATGCTGGCACGGCAGGAGGTCACCGCGTGGCGCCCGCGGGTCCCGGGCGTCGTGGAGGTCTTCCACGCCCATTTCACCGAGCACGCCTACCCGATGCACGTCCACGACGTGTGGACGCTGCTGATCGTCGACGACGGCGCGGTCCGCTACGACCTGAACCGGCGCGCGCACGGCACCCCGCGGGACACCGTGTCCCTGCTCCCCCCGCAGGTACCGCACAACGGCCAGTCCGCCACCTCCCGGGGCTTCCGCAAGCGGGTGCTCTATCTGGACCTGACCCAGCTGGACGAGACCTTCATCGGCCCGGCGGTGGACGGCCCCGACCTGATCGACACTCTGCTGCGCCGGCGAGTCGGACAGCTGCACGCGGCACTGTCGCGCCCGGGCGACGAACTGGAGGCGGAGAGCCGCCTCGCCCTGATCGGGGAGCGGCTGCGCGGCCATCTGCGGCCCCGCCGCGTCGCCTGCCCGCCCCAGCCCGTCCGCGGGGTGGCGCACAGTCTGCGGGAGCTCCTGGACGAACGGTTGCCGGACGGCGTGAGCCTGGACGAGGCCGCCAAGCTGGTGCACGCCCACCCCACGCACCTGGTCCGGGCGTTCACCACCGCCTTCGGCATCGCCCCGCACCAGTACCTGATGGCCCGCCGGGTCGACCGCGCCCGCAGGCTGCTCCTCGACGGCCGGTCGCCCGCCGAGGTGGCGGCCGCGACCGGCTTCTACGACCAGCCGCATCTGACCCGGCACTTCAAACGGCACGTGGGCATCACCCCTGGTCGCTATGCCCTCCGGCCGTCCCCGTGGGCCGCCGGCGTCGGGCCCGCGTAGGCTGGGGCACCACCCCCATCCCGTATCCGGAGCACCTTTTCTGTGAGTGAGCAGCCTCGCCGTCGCCCCAGCAAGCCCCATCGCCGGCCGAAGAAGGACCCCGTCAGGATCCTCGCCTTCGAGGCGCTGCGGGCCGTCGACGAGCGCGACGCGTACGCCAACCTCGTCATGCCGCCGCTGCTGCGCAAGGCGCGGGAGCGCGGTGACTTCGACAGCCGGGACGCGGCGCTGGCGACGGAGCTGGTCTACGGGTCGCTGCGGCGCCAGGGCACCTACGACGCGATCATCGCGCAGTGCGTGGACCGGCCGCTGCGGGAGGTGGACCCGCCGGTCCTGGACGTGCTGACGCTCGGCGCCCACCAGCTGCTCGGGACCCGCATCCCCACCCACGCCGCGGTCAGCGCGAGCGTCGAGCTGGCGCGGGTGGTGCTGGGCGATGGCCGGGCGAAGTTCGTCAACGCGGTGCTGCGCAAGGTCGCCGCGCACGACCTGGACGGCTGGCTGGAGCGGGTCGCCCCGGAGTACGACGAGGACCCCGAGGACCACCTCGGCATCGTGCACGCCCACCCCCGCTGGATCGTCTCGGCGCTGTGGGACGCCCTCGGCGGCGGCCGCGCCGGTATCGAGGACCTGCTGGAGGCGGACAACGAGCGCCCCGAGGTGACGCTGGTGGCACGGCCCGGCCGGGCCACCACGGAGGAGCTGCTGGCGGCCGCCGGCGAGGAGGGCGCGCTGCCCGGGCGCTGGTCGCCGTACGCGGTCCGGCTCGCGGAGGGCGGCGAGCCCGGCGCGCTGGACGCGGTACGCGAGGGGCGCGCCGGAGTGCAGGACGAGGGCAGCCAGCTGGTCGCCCTGGCGCTGGCGAACGCACCGGTCGAGGGAGCCGACCGCGCCTGGCTCGACGGCTGCGCGGGCCCCGGCGGCAAGGCGGCGCTGCTGGCCGCTCTCGCCGCGGAGCGCGGCGCCGCACTGCTGGCGTCGGAGAAGCAGCCGCACCGTGCGCGGCTGGTGGCCCGTGCGCTGGAGGGCAACCCCGGTCCCTACGCGGTGATCGCCGCCGACGGCACCCGCCCCGCTTGGCGGCCCGGCGCCTTCGACCGGGTGCTGATGGACGTGCCGTGCACGGGTCTGGGCGCGCTGCGCCGCCGCCCCGAGGCCCGCTGGCGCCGCCGCCCAGAGGACCTGGACGGCTTCGCCCCGCTCCAGCGTGAACTGCTGCGGCAGGCGCTCGCGGCGGTGCGGGTCGGCGGCGTCGTCGGCTATGCGACCTGCTCGCCGCACCCGGCCGAGACCCGGGCCGTGGTGGACGACGTCATCAAGGGCCGCGGCGGACCGCCGGCGCAGGTGGAGTGGGTCGACGCACGGCCGCTGATGCCGGGCGTACCGGCGCTCGGCGACGGCCCGGACGTCCAGCTGTGGCCGCATATGCACGGTACGGACGCGATGTACCTGGCGCTGCTGCGCCGGACGGGCTGAGGCGCGGCGCGACCGTCGAGCCTGCGGCGGAGCCGGGCGGGACCCGACCTGAGGGCCGGGCGGCCGCCCGGGGCGGTCCCGCCTCCGACCCTTTCCGGCCAGGACGCCATACTGGTGGCATGGCCTTGATCAACCCCAGCATTCTGTCCGCAGACTTCGCCCGGCTCGCCGAGGAGGCGAAGGCCGTCGAGGGCGCCGACTGGCTGCACGTCGACGTCATGGACAACCACTTCGTCCCGAACCTCACCCTCGGCGTGCCGGTCGTCGAATCGCTGCGCAAGGCGACGGACACCCCCCTCGATCTGCATCTGATGATCGAGGACCCGGACCGCTGGGCACCGCAGTACGTCGAGGCCGGGGCCGGTTCCGTGACCTTCCACGCGGAGGCGGCGGCCGCGCCGGTGCGGCTGGCGCGGGAGATCCGGGCCAAGGGCGCGCGGGCGTCGATGGCGCTCAAGCCGGCCACCCCGATCGAGCCGTACGAGGATCTGCTCCCCGAGCTCGACATGCTGCTGATCATGACCGTGGAGCCGGGCTTCGGCGGCCAGGCGTTCCTGGACATCATGCTGCCGAAGATCCGCCGCACCCGTGAGCTGATCTCCCGGCACGGGCTGGAGCTGTGGCTCCAGGTGGACGGCGGGGTCTCCGACGCGACGATCGAGCGGTGCGCGGAGGCCGGCGCCGATGTGTTCGTGGCCGGTTCCGCGGTCTACGGCGCGGACGACCCGGCCAAGGCGGTGCGCGACCTGCGGGAGAAGGCCGAGGCGGCGACCGCGGCGGCGGGCTGGGGCTGCGCACACTGAAATCTATTCGGAAGGTCTTTTCGGAACAGGGGGTCGGTGGCCCGGCGATTTCGGGACACGGGAGCGGGCGGTCCGGCCGGATTTCGCCAGGGGAATCGCCTTGTGGCACGGCCGCGCCGCCAATTGTCCGTGGCGCAATCGAGCGTTCACGGCCGCCGGGGCGCTGATGGTCCCCGTTGCCCCCGGGTTTCTGAAAGGATGAGCAAAGACTCGATCAGATGCGCAAAAGGGGAGAATTTCGTGGTAGCCAGCCGCCCACAGTCCGGAATGGGCCCTGCCGAGCTGGTGCAGGCTGCGGCCATGGCCCGCCGTTTCTATCTTGAGGGAAAGTCGAAGATCCAGATCGCGGAGGAGTTCGGCGTCAGCCGGTTCAAGGTCGCGCGGGTGCTGGAGACGGCACTGGAGCGTGATCTCGTACGGATCGAGATCCGGGTGCCCTCCGAGCTGGACGCCGAACGCTCCGACGCCCTGCGGGCCCGCTACGGCCTGCGGCACGCGGTGGTCGTCGAGTCGCCCGCGGACGCTCCCCCCGCGTTCGGCGGCCAGACCCCGCCCGAGGACGCCGCCGACCCCGAGAACCTCGGTGAGGTCGCGGCCGACCTCCTGGGTGAGCTGGTCACCGAGGGCGATGTGCTCGGGCTCGCCTGGGGCCGTTCGACCATTCACATGGCGGCCGCGCTGCACCGGCTCCCGCCGTGCACGGTCGTGCAGTTGACCGGGGTGTACGACGCGGGCACCGCCGACCGCGGCTCGGTCGAGGCGGTGCGCCGCGCGGCCGACGTCTCCGGCGGCGAGGCGCACCCGATCTACGCGCCGATGCTGCTGCCCGACTCGGCGACCGCCGAGGCGCTGCGCCGGCAGACCGGCATCGCCCGCGCCTTCGAGTACTTCGACAAGGTCACCGTCGCCTGTGTCTCCATCGGCTCCTGGGAGCCGGGCGTCTCGACCGTCTACGACATGCTGAGCGAGCAGGAGCGGGAGCACTACGCCTCGCTGGGCGCGGCCGCCGAGATGTCCGCGCACCTCTTCGACGCCGAGGGGCGGCGGATCGGCCGCGACCTGGGCGAGCGGTGCATCACGGTCGAGGCGGACCGGCTGCGCCGGATCCCGGAGGTCGTCGCCATCGCCGGCGGCCGGCGCAAGGCCGCGGCGATCGGCGCGGTGCTGCGCTCCGGGCTGGTGACGAGCCTGGTCACGGACACCGCGGCGGCCGACCATCTGCTGCTGGAGACCGGCCCCGGGCCGCGTCCCGCGCTGGACCGGGCGGATCCTGACGGGGCGTGATGCCCGCCGGGGGCCGGTGACCGGCCACCTGAAGCGCTCGCCGCCGGCCACCCTCCGACGCGCGCACCGGCGAGCGGCCTTCGCACGCCTGTGACAGCATCGGCGCCATGGAGATCAGCTCCGCCCCGCGCCGTGCCGCCGCCGTCCTCGGCGCGCTGCTCGCCGGCCTGCTCCTCGTCCTGACGGGCTGCGCCACCGGCGGGGCCGACAAGGGGAGTTCACACGGATCGCCGCGGGCCGCCGCCACGGCCGTCACCCCCGCGCCGGGCACCTCTGCCGTTCCGGACTGGGCGCAAGGCCTGCCGGTCGTCCCGGTCGGCGCGCTGCCCTCCCAGGCGCGGGACACCCTGCGGCTCATCGACGCCGGCGGGCCCTTCCCCTACCGGCAGGACGGGACCGTCTTCGGCAACCGCGAGCGGCTGTTGCCCCGTCAGCCGCGCGGCTACTACCACGAGTACACGGTCCCCACGCCCGGCTCCCCGGACCGCGGCGCCCGCCGTCTGGTCACCGGCCGGAGCCATGAGACGTACTACACCGACGACCACTACCGAAGCTTCAAGGCGGTGCTGAGATGAGGTTCCTGTCTTTGACGGCGGCGGTTCCGGTGCGGCCGGGGGGCCGGGGGTTGGCCCCCTCGGGTTGCGGTGAGGCGGTGCTGCGATGACCGGGTCGGTGCCGCGGCCGCTTGCGGCGGTGCTCGACGGCAGTACGCCTGCGGGGGTGCTGACCTGGCCCGCCGAACGCCCGGTGGCGGATGCGCTGGCGGCGGCGCGCGAGGCCGGCTGGCGCGGCGCGTCGCTGGAGCTGGACGGGGCCGAGGACAAGGCCGCCTTCATGGAGCGCTGTGCCCGTGCGCTGCGGCTGCCGGCCTGGTTCGGCCACAACTGGGACGCGCTCGCCGACTGCCTCACCGACCTGTCCTGGTGCCCGGCCGACCGCGGCCGGCTGCTGGTCGTCACGGACTGGCAGGGCTATGCCGCCGCCGCGCCCGAGGACTGGCGCATCGTGGAGTCCGTCCTCGCGGACGCGGTGGGCTTCTGGCGCGACACGGACACCGGGCTGGCCGTGATCATGGCCAGGGGGCGGGGCCGGCAGGGGGTGTAGCACCCGGACGGAGCGGTCCCGGCGCACCGGGACCGCCCCCGTTGGCGGATCGCACACATGGCCCAGCCCTAGCTCGGACAATCGTATGAGCCCTGGTCAGGGCCCGTATCCTGGCCATATGCGATTCCTGAATCCGAAGAACGGCGCGCTCGAAGAGAGTTCTTCGGTGCCCTACGACCTGACCTACGACGATGTGTTCATGGTGCCCGGCCGCTCCGCCGTGGGCTCCCGCCAGGGTGTCGACCTCTCCTCGCCCGACGGCACCGGCACCACCATTCCTCTCGTGGTCGCCAACATGACGGCGATCGCCGGCCGCCGGATGGCCGAGACCGTCGCCCGCCGTGGTGGCCTGGTCGTCATCCCGCAGGACATCCCGATCGATGTCGTCACCGACGTCGTGACCTGGGTCAAGCGCCGTCACCTGGTCCTGGACACGCCGATCGTGCTCTCGCCGGTGGCGACCGTCGCCGACGCGCTGTCGCTGCTGCCCAAGCGGGCGCACGGCGCCGGCATCGTCGTCGAGGGCGGCCGCCCGGTCGGTGTCGTCACCGAGCACGACCTGGCCGGGGTGGACCGCTTCACCCAGGTTTCCGAGGTCATGTCGAAGGACCTGCTGGTCCTGGACGCGGACATCGACCCGCGTGAGGCCTTCAACCGCCTCGACGCCGCCAACCGCAAGCTCGCGCCCGCGGTCGACGAGAACGGCATGCTGGTCGGCATCCTCACCCGCAAGGGCGCCCTGCGCGCCACCCTGTACACCCCCGCGACCGACGCCAACGGCAAGCTGCGGATCGCCGCCGCCGTCGGTATCAACGGCGATGTGGCCGGCAAGGCCAAGGCGCTGCTGGACGCCGGCGTGGACACGCTCGTCGTGGACACCGCGCACGGCCACCAGGAGACGATGATCAGCGCGATCAAGGCCGTCCGGGCGCTGGACCCGCAGGTCCCGATCGTGGCGGGCAACATCGTCGCCGCCGAGGGCGTCCGCGACCTGATCGAGGCCGGCGCCGACATCATCAAGGTCGGTGTCGGACCGGGCGCGATGTGCACCACCCGCATGATGACCGGCGTCGGCCGGCCGCAGTTCTCCGCGGTGCTGGAGTGCGCCGCCGAGGCCCGGAAGTACGGCAAGCACGTCTGGGCCGACGGCGGGGTGCGCCACCCCCGCGACGTCGCGATGGCGCTGGCCGCCGGCGCGTCCAACGTCATGATCGGCTCCTGGTTCGCCGGCACGCTGGAGTCGCCCGGCGACCTCCAGCACACCGCCGAGGGCCGCCCGTACAAGGAGAGCTTCGGGATGGCCTCCGCCCGTGCGGTGCAGCGCCGTACGAGCGAGGAGTCGGCCTACGACCGGGCCCGCAAGGCGCTCTTCGAGGAGGGCATCTCCACCTCGCGGATGTTCGTCGACCAGGCGCGTCCCGGCGTCGAGGACCTGATCGACTCGATCATCGCGGGCGTCCGCAGCTCCTGCACCTACGCGGGCGCCGCCTCCCTGGCGGAGTTCGCCGAGAAGGCCGTGGTCGGCGTGCAGAGTGCCGCCGGCTACGCCGAGGGCAAGCCGCTCCACGACAGCTGGAGCTGACGCGTCACAGGGCCGCCCAGCGGTCCACCAGCACGGCTCGACCGGCCCCGCACCGTATTCGGTGCGGGGCCGGTCGCGTATCCGCACACCCGGAGTGTCCACCCCTTGGACACCGTCGCCGCCGCCCGCCCGACCGCTGCCCGAAACGCAACGAACCTCCGCTCTCCACTTTGGCGCGCAACGATCGTCCGCGGTTGCGCAAGGAACCCGCATTACGGCAGGTCAGCGGCGGCCCGTAAGGTCATGCGCTGTACGTGGAGTGGCGGAGACCGTCTGCTCGGCGGTCTCCTGCTGCAGGGGCTTCGGCATGCCTGCACACGGCCGCCGCCGGTCGCCGTCATCCGAATCCGCCTTGACCAGGCAGCGATAAAGGAGCCACCCCAGTGTTGGAGCACGGCGCAGCCCCACCCGCAGGGGACAGCGACATTCGGCCACCCGCCCCCGGAGGCCTCGGCACCAGACTGATGCGGCGCAAACCGGTCGAGCGGCTGGTCGCCGAGGGCGGCAAGGGGGAGGGCGGTTCGCTCCGCCGCTCCATGGGCGTATGGCATCTGACCATGATCAGCATCGGTGCCACCCTCGGTACCGGCATCTTCGTGGTCCTCGGTGAGGCGGTGCCGGACGCCGGGCCCGCGGTCGTCATCTCCTTCATCATCGCCGGTATCACCGCGCTGTTCTCGGCGCTGTCGTACGCGGAGCTGGCCGGCACCATCCCGGTCTCCGGATCCTCGTACTCCTACGCCTACGCCACCCTCGGCGAGCTGGTCGCCTGGGTCTGCGGCTGGTGTCTGATCCTGGAGTACGGCGTCTCGGTCGCGGCCGTCGCGGTGGGCTGGGGCGAGTACCTCAACGAGCTGCTCGACGGCGTCTTCGGCTTCACCATCCCCGACGCGCTGTCCGCGCCGCCCGGCGACGGCGGCATCTTCAATCTGCCGGCGCTGCTGGTGGTGCTGCTGGCGATGGCGTTCCTGCTGGGCGGGGCCAAGGAGAGCGCGCGGGCCAACACGATCATGGTGATCGTCAAGATCGTCGCGCTGCTGCTGTTCTGCGGTGTCGCCGTCCAGGGCGTGCGGTCCGGCAACTACGAGAACTTCATGCCGATGGGCATGGCGGGCGTCAGCGCCGCCGGCGCGACCCTGTTCTTCTCCTACATCGGCTTCGACGCCGCCTCCACGGCGGGCGAGGAGGCCAAGAACCCGCAGCGCGACCTGCCGCGCGCGATCATGCTCTCGCTGGTGATCGTCACCGCGCTGTACTGCCTGGTCGCGGCGATCGCCGTGGGCGCGCTGCCGTGGCAGAAGTTCCAGGGCTCGGAGGCCGCGCTGGCCGGGATCATGACGGCGGTCACCGGCCAGAGCTGGTGGGCGGTGCTGCTCGCGTTCGGCGCGGTCATCGCGATCGCCAGCGTCGTGCTGACCGTGCTCTACGGCCAGACCCGCATCCTCTTCGCGATGTCCCGGGACGGCCTGGTGCCGAAGGTGTTCTCCAAGGTGCACCCCAAGAGCGGTGCGCCGCGCGCCAACACGGTGATCGTCTCGCTGTTCTGCGGAGTGCTGGCCGCCGCGGTGCCGCTCGGCCAGCTGGCCGACGCCACCAGCATCGGTACCCTCTTCGCCTTCGCGCTGGTCAATGTGGCCGTGATCGTGCTGCGCCGGACGCGTCCCGACATGCCGCGGGCCTTCCGTACGCCGCTCTCGCCGCTCTTCCCGGCGATCGGCTTCCTGCTGTGCGTCTACATGATGGGCAGCCTCGGCACCGTGACCTGGGTGGTCTTCGGTGTCTGGATGGCCGTGGGCCTTGTGGTCTACTTCGGATACGGCTTGCGCCGCTCCCGATTGGCCACGTCAGAGAAGTGATCCACCCGCAGTGCGACTGAACGATCTCGACGAACGCATCGTCCACGCCCTCGCCGAGGACGCCCGCCGCAGCTATGCGGACATCGGCCAGGAGGTCGGCCTGTCCGCACCGGCCGTCAAACGCCGGGTGGACCGGCTGCGGGCCGACGGGGCGATCACCGGCTTCACCGTACGGGTGGACCCGGCCGCGCTCGGCTGGGAGACCGAGGGCTACATCGAGATCTACTGCCGCCGCAACACCTCGCCCGAGGCGATCCACCGCGGCCTGTCGCGCTACCCGGAAGTGGCGTCCGCCTCCACCGTCACCGGTGAGGCGGACGCCATCGTCCAGGTCTTCGCCTCGGACATGCGCCACTTCGAGCGGGTGCTGGAGCGGATCGCGGGCGAGCCGTTCGTGGAGCGGACGAAGTCCGTACTGGTGCTCTCGCCGCTGCTGCGGCGCTACAGCTCGGGCGCGCCGGGCTAGGGCCTGTCCGGTGGGTCTTGGCCGGAAAGGCCCGAGGGCCGTCAACAGGCCCTTCAAGCTCCCCGGCCCCCTCAGGCCTCCGCCCCTCAGGCCTCTGCCCCCAGGCCCGCCGGCAGTCGCGGCGGCGTCCCCTGCGTCCAGGCGATGCGCAGTGACGAGGCCGCGATCCGCCAGCCGTCCGCGGTCCTGACCAGCTCGTTGTCGGCGTGGCCCGCCGAGATGAAGACCTCCCCGGAGCCGTCCGCGAGGACATGGGTGCTCAGCTGGGCGCCACGGGCGGTGGCGCGGTCGCCGTCGATCTCGATGACGGCATTGCTTCCCAGGTGCACGGTCCGGTCGAACAGGGCCATCCCGCGCCGGACGTGCGCGAGCAGGGCGTTGCGCCCCCGTACGGTGCCGATGGGCATCTCGGCGGTGACGTCCTCGGTGTGGAAGGCGCGGGCCCATGCCTCGTCGAACCGCCCCTCGTCCAGGGAGCGGAGGTAGCGGTCCAGCAGGTCGGTGATCTCGGCGCGGTCGGTCAGGTACTGGATCTGGTGCTGCATCGCTTCGGTGTCCATGGCGGAGATCCTGCTACCTCAAGCGAACTTGAGGTCAAGGAGGTCAAGGAGGTCGAGGAGGTCAAGGCGTCATGGCCGGAACCGCGGGCCGCGCCCGCCGACCCGCCCGCCGCGCACTACAGTCCGGTGGATTAACGCCCACCGCAAAGTCTGGACTCCATGATTGCGCGACACGCATCCATCGATCTGAACCTGCTGACGGCCCTGGACGCCCTCCTGGAGGAGGAGAGCGTGACCGCGGCCGCCGACCGCCTCGGGCTCTCCGGGCCCGCCATGAGCCGCGCCCTCGGCCGGATCCGCCGTACGATCGGCGACCCCGTGCTCGTGCGGGCCGGCCGCCGCATGGTGCCGACGCCGCGCGCCCTGGAGATCAGGGCCGAGGTGCGCCGGCTGGTGGAGGCGGCACACGGTGTGCTCGCCCCCTCCGCGCCCGCCGACCCGGCCGCGCTGGCCCGGGTCTTCACCCTCAACAGCAACGACCTCCTCGTCACCGCAGTCGGCCCCCGCCTGGTCGCCCTCGCCGCCAAGGAGGCGCCGAAGGTCGTGCTGCGCTTCCTGGGGGAGAGCCATATCGATGTGCCGCTGCTGCGCGACGGCGCCGCGGATCTGGAGCTGGGCGTCATCGACAGCCGCGAACCGGAGATCCGTACGGAGGAGCTGTTCACCGAGCGCGGTGTCGCCGTGGTCCGCGACGGGCACCCGCTGACCACCGTGAAGCTCACCCCGCGCCGCTACGCCGACGCCGTGCACGTCAACTTCTCCCGCCGCGGCCGGCTGACCGGCCCCATCGACACCGCGCTCGCCGAACTCGGGCTGCGCCGCAAGGTGATCGCCACCGTCCCCACCTTCGCCGCCTCGCTGATGATGGTCCGCGACAGCGACGCGGTCGGCCTGGCCAACGAGCTGACCGCGGCGTCGGCGATGCGCGGGCTGGGCCTGCGCACCCTGCCGATACCGCTCGATCTGCCGCCGATGACCATGGCGATGGCCTGGCACCCCCGCCAGGAGGCCGACGCGGGGCACATCTGGCTGCGCGGCCTCGTCCGCCGGGCCGTCGCCGAGGCGATCGGAGCGCCGCCCGCCCCCGCGTGAGCGCGCCGCCGCTCCGCTTCCGGTGCCCTCCACGCGCCCCGGGACCCCCGCTCCCACCTGCGCGAACGGCGGGCGCAACGAATCGCCGGGGAGTCCCTTGAACGCGCAATGAATCGTCCGTCGGCACGCAACGGTGGCGCCTTGTCCGGAATCGTCGCCGCCCCGTACCGTCATTGCGTCCCGCCCGAACCGTCCGCCGAGGGGTCCCATGACGTCGCTGCACACCGCCCTGCTCCAGAGTTCGGGCCGGCCCGGCGATGTCGCGCACAACCTCCAGGTGCTCGACGACGCGGCCCGTACGGCGGCGGCGACCGGCGCCGGACTGCTCGTGTGCCCCGAGCTGTTCCTGACCGGCTACGCCATCGGCGGCGATGTGCACCGCCTCGCCGAGCCCGCCGACGGCGACAGCGCCCGCACCATCGGCAAGATCGCCGCCGAGCACGGCATCGCGGTGCTCTACGGCTACCCCGAGCGCGCCGGCCACGACGAGCCCGACAGCGCCGCGGTCTACAACTCCGCGCAGCTCATCGGCCCCGGCGGCGAGCGCCTCGCGAACTACCGCAAGACCCATCTCTTCGGCTGCTTCGAGCACGAGTGGTTCACCCCGGGCGACCGCGCCGTCGTCCAGGCGGAGCTGTCCGGCGTCCGGATCGGCCTGCTGATCTGCTACGACGTGGAGTTCCCGGAGAACGTCCGGGCGCATGCGCTGGCCGGCACCGACCTGCTGCTGGTGCCCACCGCGCAGATGCACCCCTTCCAGTTCGTCGCCGAATCCGTCATCCCGGTCCGCGCCTTCGAGAACCAGATGTACATCGCGTACGTCAACCGGGTCGGCGCGGAGGGCGAGTTCGAGTTCGTCGGCCTGAGCTGCCTGGCCGGTCCCGACGGTGTCGTACGCACCCGGGCCGGCCGCACCGAGCAGCTCGTGCGGGCCGATGTGGACGCCGCCTTCCTGAAGGAGTCCCGGGCGGACAACCCGTATCTGCACGACCGGCGGCCCGAGCTGTACGGCCCGCTGACGTGATGTGACGTGACCTGATCTGACCCGCCGGCCCCCACCCGGCCCCACCCCCTGTGCCGCAGTCCGGCCCGCCCGGCCCGCGCGCCCCCCTGCCCTGCCTGCTGTGCCCTGCCTGCGAGGAGTCCGCCCCCGATGACGTCCACGGTGCCCACCGCCGCCCACCACGCGGATGCCCAGCCGCCGATCACCATGTTCGGCCCGGACTTCCCGTACGCCTATGACGACTTCCTCGCCCACCCCGCGGGCCTCGGCCAGATCCCCGCGGTCGAGCACGGCAAGGAGGTCGCGGTCATCGGCGGCGGCCTCTCCGGGATCATCACCGCCTACGAGCTGATGAAGATGGGCCTCAAGCCCGTCGTCTACGAGGCCGACCAGATAGGCGGCCGGCTGCGCACCGTCGGCTTCGAGGGCACCGGCGCCGAGGCCGCGGACCTGACCGCCGAGATGGGGGCCATGCGCTTCCCGCCGTCCTCGACGGCGCTGCAGCACTACATCGACCTGGTGGGCCTTGAGACCAAGCCGTTCCCCAACCCGCTGGCGCCGGACACCCCCTCGACCGTCGTCGACCTCAAGGGCGAGTCGCACTACGCCGTCACGGTCGACGACCTCCCGCAGGTCTACCGCGACGTCATGAACGCGTGGAACGCCTGCCTGGAGGAGGGCGCCGACTTCTCCGACATGAACCAGGCGATGCGCGAGCGCGACGTCCCGCGCATCCGCGAGATCTGGGCGAAGCTCGTCGAGAAGCTCGACAACCAGACCTTCTACGGCTTCCTCTGCGACTCCGCGGCGTTCAAGTCCTTCCGGCACCGCGAGATCTTCGGCCAGGTCGGCTTCGGCACCGGCGGCTGGGACACCGACTTCCCCAACTCCATCCTGGAGATCCTGCGGGTCGTCTACACCGAGGCCGACGACCACCACCGCGGCATCGTCGGCGGCAGCCAGCAGCTGCCGCTGCGCCTGTGGGAGCGCGAGCCGGCGAAGATCGTGCACTGGGCGCCCGGCACCTCGCTGTCCTCGCTGCACGACGGCGCCCCGCGCCCCGCCGTGACCCGCCTCCACCGCACGGCCGGCAACCGCATCACGGTGACCGACGCCGACGGCGACATCCGCACCTACGAGGCGGCCGTCTTCACCGCGCAGTCCTGGATGCTGCTGAGCAAGATCGCGTGTGACGACTCGCTGTTCCCCATCGACCACTGGACGGCGATGGAGCGCACCCACTACATGGAGTCGTCCAAGCTCTTCGTGCCCGTCGACCGGCCGTTCTGGCTGGACAAGGACGAGGAGACGGGCCGGGACGTCATGTCGATGACGCTCACCGACCGGATGACCCGCGGCACCTACCTCCTCGACGACGGTCCGGACAAGCCCGCCGTCATCTGCCTCTCGTACACCTGGTGCGACGACAGCCTCAAGTGGCTGCCGCTGGACGCGAACGAGCGGATGGAGGTCATGCTGAAGTCGCTGTCGGAGATCTATCCGAAGGTCGACATCCGCAAGCACATCATCGGCAACCCGGTCACCGTCTCCTGGGAGAACGAGCCCTACTTCATGGGCGCGTTCAAGGCCAACCTGCCCGGCCACTACCGCTACCAGCGGCGCCTGTTCACCCACTTCATGCAGGACCGCCTCCCCGAGGACAAGCGCGGCATCTTCCTCGCCGGTGACGACATCTCCTGGACGGCCGGCTGGGCCGAGGGCGCGGTGCAGACCGCGCTGAACGCGGTGTGGGGCGTGATGCACCACTTCGGCGGCGGCACGGATGCCACCAACCCCGGACCGGGCGATGTCTACGACGAGATCGCGCCGGTCGAGCTCCCCGAGGACTAGAGCCTGCCCGATGGGTCATGGCCGGGTCCGATGGGTCCCGGCCGGGCCCGCGACCTGCGCAGCTCCCGGCGTGACACGGCGGTCTACACCCCGGCCGCCCGTGCCGCCGTGTACACCTCCGCCGCGAGGTCCTTGAGCTCCTCCGCGTCGCGGGCCCGGCCCTGGAGGTCGATGAGGATCTCCGCCACGCCCACCGCGGCGTGCGCCGCCAGATCCTCGACGATCTGCTCGACGCTGCCCTGGAAGGGGCTGCGGTCCGGGCCGTCGTACGCCTTGGCGGTGTGCTGGGTGTTCACCCGCAGCACGCTCTGCACCGGCTGTGTGCGCCCCCGCTCGGCGGCCAGCTCCTGCAGCCGCCGCCACTGCCCGGCCAGCTTCGCGGCGCCCGTGCCGACCGGCATCCAGCCGTCCGCCCGGTCGATCAGCCGGCGCAGCGCGCGCGGGCTGTTGGCGGGCAGCAGGATCGGGATCGGGCCCTTCGGTTTGGGCCCGACGACCGACGGCGCGATGGTGGTCAGCGCCCCCTCGTACGCCACCGGGTCCGGGCCCCACACGGCGTGGCAGACGTCGATCAGCTCGTCGAGGACCCTGCCGCGCCGCTCGAACGGGGCGACGGCGGCGGCCGCGTACTCGTCCAGCGACCAGCCGGTGCCCAGGCCCGCGACCACCCGGCCGCCGCTCGCCGCGTCCAGCGACGCGAGGCCGCGGGCGAGCTGGAAGGGCACATGCAGCGGGGCGACCAGGACGCTGGTGCCCAGCCGGGCCCGCTCCGTGGCGGCCGCGGCCAGCGTCAGTGTCACCAGCGGGTCGGCCACCGAGCGGTACTGATCCGGCCAGGGCAGGCCCGGGACGCCGTACAGCCCCTGCGCGGCGGGCTCGGGGAACAGGATCCGCTCGAAGACCCACAGGCTCTCGTAGCCGGTCCGTTCCGCCGCCCGTGCCACGTCGGGCACGTCCCGTCCGATGTCGTACTGCCGCATCTGCGGAAGGCCCAGACCGAGTCGGATGCCCATGCACGCGCTCCTTCGTCTCAGGTGGTGCGTCGTCACCGCGTCCCCTCGGCCAACGTACCGCCGGAGCAGGGACGTTCGGGGCGGAACACGTCGAGGCGGCGGCCGTGCCGGGTCAGCCGGGCAGCGGCGTCAGCAGCATCCGCCCCACCAGGCCCACGCCCGCGTCCAGCCGCTCGGTGAACTCCTCCGTCACCTCCGGCAGCCCGCGTACGCTCCACAGCGCCCTGGCCGCGACCCAGGCGCCGTCCCTGGCCTTGTCCAGGCTCCACGACCCGATCAGATGGGTCAGCGGATCGGCGACGTCCAGCATGTCGGGGCCGGGCATCAGCCGCTCCCGGATCCGCTCCTCCAGACTCGTCAGCACCCCGCCCACCCGGTCGAAGTCGCCCTCCAGCGCGCCCGGTTCGCACTCCAGCGCCCGGCAGGTGTCCAGCACCGCGAGCGCGAGGTCATGGCCGATGTGGGCGTTGATCCCGGCCAGCGCGAACTGCAGCGGGC
Organism: Streptomyces sp. NPDC002446; assembly: GCF_053595675.1. NCBI lineage: Bacteria > Bacillati > Actinomycetota > Actinomycetes > Kitasatosporales > Streptomycetaceae > Streptomyces > Streptomyces sp. NPDC002446. The sequence goes on from NZ_JBSFYC010000007.1 coordinate 20,486, forward strand.
GCACGCCCGGGTGGCGGCGCAGCTGGAAGAGCGGCCGCCAGCAGGCCGGCGGCCGCAGCCCGGCGGCCGCGGCGTCCACCGCGTCGAAGTAGCGCTGTGCGAAGCGCAGGTCCAGCTCGCCGGCGGCCTCGGGGTCCGCGAAGGCGCCGTCCCCGATGCGCCGGGCCACCGCTTCGGTGACGGTCAGATAGACCCCGTTGAAGACCGCCACCCCGTCCTCGGCGGGCAGCGCCGCCTCCAGCGCCCGCATCCGCGCCACCGCCCTCGCCACGCCCTCGGCGGACGCGGTGCCCGGCGGGTCGCGGTCGTCGCCGTGTTCCTGAACCGTCGTCATCGGTCCAGCGTGACAGCGGTATTACGGATATCGACGCCGGCCGGTCGCCGTTGACCGGAACGGGGTAATGACCGGCGCGCCCTCTTGTGGCACCGCCCGGCGGGTTGTGACCTTCCGGCGAGCCGGAAATGCGGGCGCGACGGCTTTGCCACACCCCTGCCTTTCGGCAATCCCAGGAAGCGCCGCGGTGGACCCGGCGCAGAATTCCGGAGGTTGGCGTATGTCCCGAAGAGCCGTTGCCGCACTCGCCGTTCCCCTCCTGGCCGTGCCGGCGGCGCTGCCGGCCGCCGCCGCGCAGGCCGCGCCCGCCGACAAACCGCGGGTGCTGGCGAGTTGGACGCAGCCCGACACGGCCAGCTATGGCATCTGGGTGGCGGCCCGCGGCGACCGGTCGAAATGGTCCTCCTACCGATTCGACTGGTCCACGGATTACTGCTCGCAGTCGCCCGACAACCCTTTGGGATTTCCCTTCGACATCTCCTGCGCGCGACATGACTTCGGCTACCGCAACTACAAGAGAGCCGGCACCTTCACCGCCCACAAACCACGGCTGGACAGTGCGCTGTACGCGGATCTGAAGCGGGTCTGCCGACGCTACTCCGGCGCCAGGAAGGGCTCCTGCAGCAGCCTGGCCTGGACGTACTACCAGGCGGTGCGAAGGCTCGGCCGGTGAGGCGGCGGACGGACCGGATGGCAGGGGGCGAGCCGGGGGCACGGCCGTAGCAGACCCGCGGGTTTGTTCAGCGGGAAACGTTCGGCTATGAATCACCTCGGCTCTGTGACGTGCAGGGCGTCGCAATCATGGAGTGTGATCATGGCCGGCTTCGGGTGGAAGCTGCACGGGGATGGCAAGCACCTGGAGCCCGGCGAGGTGGTCAGGCCGGGGGAGCGGCTGACCTGGGGGCGGACGATCGGGCTCGGCGCCCAGCACGTCGTCTCCATGATCGGCGCATGCTTCGTCGCCCCGGTGCTCATGGGGCTGGACCCCAGCCTCGCCCTCATGGCGTCGGGTGTGGCGACCGTCCTGTTCCTGGTGATGACCCGCGGCCGGATCCCGAGCTACCTGGGATCCTCGCTCTCCTTCGTCGGCGTGTCCGCGGTGATCGCGGGCCAGGGCGGCGACGCCGGGACCCTGACCGGCGCGATGCTGGTCGTGGGGGCGTGCCTGGCGGGCTGCGGTATCGCCATCCACGTCCTCGGCGCCCGGGTGATCCACGCCGTGCTGCCGCCCACGGTGACCGGCGCGGTCGTCATGCTCATCGGCTTCAACCTCGCCCCCGTCACCGCCTCCGCCTACTGGCCCCAGGACCAGTGGACGGCCCTGGCCACGATGCTGTTCACCGGGCTCGCGCTCGTCGTGCTGCGGGGCTTCTGGTCGCGCATCGCGATCTTCCTGGGCCTGGTCTTCGGCTATGCGCTGTCCTGGGTCCTGGACCGCACCGCCGGCAAGATCCACTCGGTCGACGGCTCGGGCAAGCTCACCGATCACTGGCGCATCGACTTCTCGGGGGTCGCCGAGGCCGACTGGATCGGCGCCCCCACCTTCCACGCCCCGAACTTCTCGGCCTCCGCGATCCTGGTCGCGCTGCCCGTCGTGGTGGCGCTGGTGGCGGAGAACGCGGGCCACGTCAAGGCCGTCGGCGAGATGACCGGCGATCCGCTGGACGACAAGATGGGCATGGCCATCGTCGCGGACGGCACGGCGACGATGCTCTCGACCGCGGCCGGCGGCCCGGCCACCACGACGTACGCGGAGAACATCGGGGTGATGGCCGCGACCCGGGTCTACTCGACGGCCGCCTACACCGCGGCCGCGGCCTTCGCGGTGCTCTTCGGACTGTGCCCGAAGTTCGGCGCGGTGGTGGCCGCGATCCCCGGCGGTGTGCTGGGCGGCATCACCGTCATCCTGTACGGCATGATCGGCCTGCTCGGCGCCCAGATCTGGGTGCGGAACAAGGTGGACTTCACCGTTCCGCTGAACCTCATCCCCGCCGCGGCCGGCATCGTCATCGCCATCGGCGGGGTCTCGTTGAAGCTCACCGAGAACTTCGAACTGAGCGGCATCGCCCTCGGCACCCTCGTCGTCCTCACCGGCTACCACGCCCTGCGCTGGCTCTCGCGGGCAACCGCCGCCCCGCAGCAGGGCGCGCTGCTGGACGGCGGAACCAGTGACTACGACGGCACCGCCGCCGCCGACGAGTCCGACTGAGGCCCGTTCCCGTTCCCGTTCCCGTTCTCGTTCCCGTTCCTGTTCACGGCACGGCCGGTGACCGGCCTTCCGCGCTACGGCGCGGGCACCTCCTTGGTCAGCCGCGAGGACCAGGGACACCACACGAGGCCGGGGAGGAACGCTCCGCCCGCCTCGTCCAGATGCTCCTCGACGTACGGCAGGCTGGCGTCGCACACCTCGATGGCGTAGTCGAAGAAGTCCACGGTCTCCGGCCGGAAGTGGAAGCTCCAGTTGGGGTTGTACGGCGCCCGGGTCTTGGCGATCCGTCCGACGAGGTGGGGCCGCTCGTCGGTCTCGCCGTTCACCAGCGCCCTGGCGTGGGCGATGAGCTCGGGGTTGGTGATCTTGACTACGGCGGGTGCCGGGTGGCCGTACCCGTAGGTGGTGAACTCGAAGTAGGCCGCGGAGTCGTCCGCGGCGGCGCGGTCCCGTGCGCTCCCGGCCTGCTTGCCCTGGGCCGCGCCGGCCGCGGTGAGGGCGAGCAGCGCGGCCGCGGTGAGAATGCCGACCTTGGTGGTGATTCCTCGCATGGGAGCCTCCGGCGCCTCATGGTCGCTCTCTGCAACCAAGTAGTCGCTCAGAGTTGTGTCCTCCGGTGTCGGCGTCCAGACGCCCGGGGGGCGTGCCGCCCTCAGGGGTGACGTCGCCGGAGCAAAATCGAACGGCCCACGTTGGCCGGAAGTCCGCGGCGGCGGCGCGGACGCGGGCCGGTGGGCGAACCGTTCTAAGCGCCCGCTTACGATGGCTCCGGCATACGCACCGAGAATCCAGGAGCAGTACCCCGTGAGCGTCGAACCCCTGCAGACCGCCGACCCCGTCCCGTACGGGCAACTGGTCCCCGTTACCGTCCACTTCGACGACCTCGACGCGCTCGGCATGCTCCACAACTCCCGCTACCCGCTGCTGGTCGAGCGCGCCTGGGCGGAGTACTGGCACGGCCGGGGCTTCGGATTCGACGGTGACTGGGCCGCCGCGGGCGACATGTGCAACGTCATCAAGGAGATGCGCGTCTCCTACGAGCGGCCGATTACCAGCCCCGGCCGCTACGCCGCACCCCTGTGGGTCGAACGCCTCGGACGTACCGGCCTGACCTACGGCTTCCGGCTCTGCTCGGCCGACGGCGCCCGGACCCACGCCCAGGGCCACCGGGTGCTCGTCCGCGTCGACGCGCAGACGCTGCGTCCCACCCCGTGGTCGGACCGGGCCCGGGCGATCGCGGCGGAGCTGCTCCGGCCGGAGGCGGACGCCGGGCCCGCCGGGACCGCGGAGGCGGACGCGGCCTGAGCCGTCCGGGGCGGTCGCCCGCCCCGGTCACCGGCCCCGCCGGCCGTTTATGACCGCTCCAGGTCTCCCGTCACCGCGGGCGCACCGGTCGCCGTATGCGTCGGCACCCGGAGCACCCGTGCGCCCACGACCAGGCCGAAGGCCAGCGCGGTGACGAGCGTGAAGGACGCCGTCAGCGAGGTCGCCTGGGCGATGCCCCCGATGGCGGACGGTGCGATCAGGCCCGAGGTGTAGGTGATCGTGGCGACGCCCGCGATGGCCTGGCTGGGGGCCGGGCCGCTGCGGCCGGCGGCGGCGAAGGCCAGCGGCACCACGACCGCGATGCCCAGGCCCATGAGGCCGAAGCCGCCCATGGCCATCGCGGGGTGCTGCGCGGTGATGATCAGCAGACCGCCGGCCGCCGCCAGTGCCCCGCCGGTCCGTACCGTGCGCACCGCGCCGAAGCGGGCCACCACCTTGTCACCGGCCAGTCGTGCGACGGCCATGGTGCAGGCGAAGGCGGTGGTCGAGGCGGCCGCCAGGCCCGCGTCCGTGCCCAGCTGATCGCGGAGGTAGACCGCCGACCAGTCCAGGGCGGCGCCCTCGGCGAAGACCGCGCAGAACCCTATCGCCCCGATGACCAGCGCCGATTTCGGCGGCAGCGCAAAGCGCGGCGGCGGATGCTCCTCGGGCGCGCTGCGCAGGTCCAGTACGCCCTGGCAGGCGAGCGCGCCGAGCAGGGTCAGTACGAGCGCGGCGCCGGCCAGGTGGAGCCGGGCGTCCCATCCGGCGTGTGCGGCGACGGTGCCGGCCGCCGAGCCGAGCAGTGCGCCGGCGCTCCACATGCCGTGCAGCCCCGACATGATCGGCCGGCCGAGCCGGTCCTCGGTCTCCACGCCCAGCGCGTTCATCGCCACGTCCGACATCCCGGAGGCCGCGCCGTACAGCAGCAGTGCCGGGCACAGCGCGTACAGGCCGGGGGAGAGGGCGGGCAGGACCAGGGACAGCGTCCACAGGGCGAGCAGACCGCGCAGCGCGGCGCGGGCGCCGAAGCGGTGGCTGATCCGGCCGGCCAGCGGCATCGCGAGGGACGCGCCGATCGCCGGGAAGGCGAGGGCCAGGCCGAGCTGGCCCGGGGAGATGCTCGTGTGGTCCTGGATCCAGGGGATACGGGTGGCGAAGTTGCCGGTGACGGAGCCGTGGACGAGGAAGACCAGGGCGATGGACCAGCGCGCGCGGCGCAGCCCGCTGCGGGGGAGGGAGAGGGCGCCAGACATGGGCGGTAAACTATCAGGAACCCTGCCTGATAATAAGGGTGCCGGCCCGGCCGGATGAAAGAATCCCGTTATGCATCCACCGCGCGCGGCGGCCGCCGGCCGCACCGCCTCCCCGACCACCGCACGGCTGATCAACGACCGGCTGGCGCTGCAACTCCTGCAGTCCGAGGGCCCGTTGACCGCAGGTCAGCTCAAGACGCTGACCGGTCTGTCCCGGCCGACCGTGGCGGACCTCGTCGAACGCCTCCAGGAGGCCGGGCTGATCGCCGTCGTGGGGGAGAGCGGGGCGCAGCGGCGCGGCCCCAACGCCCGGGTCTACGGGATCGTCGCCGACCGCGCCCATCTCGTCGGCCTCGATCTGCGCACCCACAGCGTCACCCTCGCGGTCGCCGACCTCCTCGGTCACGTACGCGCCGAGCGCACCGTCCCCGTCGCCCCGGACGACGCCCCCGACGCGGTCGTCGACACCGTCCTCGCCGCGGTGGACAAGGCCCTCGCCGCGGCCGGCACCGAGCGTCCGCACACCGTCGCGGTCGGCGCCCCGGGACTGGTCGACCCCGCCACCGGGCGGCTCGGCAGCACCGACTGGATCCCGCCCTGGCACACCGCCCTGGTCGCCGCGCTGCGCGACATGGGAGTCCCCCCGCGCCGTTCAGGCATGGGGGAGGCCGTACCGGTCCTGCTGGAGAACGAGGTCAACCTCGCCGCCATCGCCGAGCAGCGCGAGGGCGCCGCCCGCGACCACGAGACCTTCGTGCTGCTCTGGCTCGGGCACGGCACCGGCGCCGCGGTCGTCCTGGACGGCAAGCTGCGGCGCGGCGCCTCGGGCGGCGCCGGCGAGATCGGCTTTCTGCCGGTCCCCGGCACCGACGCGCTGCCCTCCGCGAGCGGCTGCGACGGCGGCTTCCACTCCCTTGCGGGCTCCGCGGCGATCTGCGAGCTGGCCGCGGAGTACGGCATCCGGGCCGCGGCGGACGAACGGACGGCCCGCGGCCCGCTGGCCGACGCCCCGCCCGCCGAGGCCCTGGTCCGCGCCGCCGTGGACGCCGGTGCCGCCGGCGCCGGGTTCCTCGACGCGCTCGCCGAGCGGATCGTCCTCGGCGTCGCCGCCGTCTGCGCGGTGCTCGACCCCGGCTGTGTGGTGCTTGGCGGCGAGATCGGCCGGGCCGGCGGAGACCCGCTCGCCGACCGGGTCGCGGACCGCCTGGCCCGCCTCTCCCCCCTGCGCACCGACGTCCGCCCGGGGGCCGTAGGCGGCCGCGCGGTGCTGCTCGGCGCGGTGCTCGCCGCCCGGGACGCCGCCCAGAGCGAGCTGTTCGCCCCGGGGGGCTGAAGCGTGTCCCAGGGCTAGCCGTCCCGGGGGCATCCCCTCGGGGGAGGGCGAACAGATCCCGTAGGGGATGCGCGGGCCCCCTGCAGGGCCACAACGTGGCGGGTGGGGAGGGTATTCCGGTGGGGGCGCGACGAAGGCTCATCCCGCCCGTTCCGCCAGGAACTCGGCGTAGGTGCGCCGTCCGTCGGCGTGCTCCGGGGTGAGGTTTCCGCCCCGGCGCAGCGCGGCGGCGAACGCGCCCGGCAGCGGCAGCGGCAGCAGCAGCCGGCGCCGCCCGCCCGCCGCCAGCGTGGCCCGTGCGAGTTCACGGACCGTCAGCACCTCGGGGCCGCCCATGTCCGGCACCCGCCCGGCCGGGTCGCCGGCCGCCAAGTCGGCCAGCCGGTCGGCCACTTCGCGTACCTCGACCGGCTGCACCCGTACGCCGGTCGGCAGGGGCAGCACCGGCGAGCGGGCCCCCGCCTTGATCACTCGGAGCACCAGCTCGTGGAACTGCGTCGTGCGCAGCACCGTCCAGCCGATGCCGGAGTCCTCGATCAGCCGCTCCACCGCCAGCTTGGTGCGGTAGTAGCCGAGCGGCACCCGGTCCACGCCGACGATCGAGATGTAGACCAGATGCCGGACGCCCGCCGACCGGGCCGCCTCGATCAGCCGGCCGGTCGCCTCCGCGTCGCCGCCGGACGGCGCCGTGGCGCAGTGCACGACCACCTCCACGTCCGCCAGCGCCGCCGCCAGGCCCGTGCCGTCGCGCAGATCGACCGCGTACGAGCGCAGGCGGGGCCGCTCGGTGCCGGTGTGCGGGCGCCGGCTCAGCGAGCGGACGTCATGGCCGTCGTCGAGCAGCCGGTCGATCAGGGGCTGCCCGAGCGTGCCGGTGCCGCCGGTCACCAGAATCGTCGTCATCGCAGTTCAGTCCTCGGGTGTGCGGGGTCGGGTACGTACGGCCCGCGCGCGTGCCGTACCGCACTAGGACGGACCAGCCCTGCCGGCTGTGACACCCCGACGCGCCCGATCCCTGTGAGACAGCCCACAGGGATCCGCTCGCATGGGCGAGGACCGGCCGTGGCAGACTGAAGCTGTACTGACATAAGAGCAGCAGCGCACTCCGGGGTCGGTGTAATTCCGAACCGGCGGTAACAGTCCGCGACCCGTCCGCAGCCAGCGGCCGGTTGAGCAGGTGAAATTCCTGCACCGACGGTGAAAGTCCGGATGGGAGGCAGTGCGCGGCGGGCGAGCTTCGGTACACCGCCGTCGGCGGCGCGTCCGGACGTTTTCGGGCGGGCCCTCCTTTCCGGCATCGGTGTCCCCGTTGCGTCGTTTCCGTTTCTGTCGTCCCGACAGCCCCGGAGTCCGTGCCTGAACAGGCAGGAGGACCCGGTGGCCACCGCAGCCCCCGTCGAGACCGCGGCGATGCGCCGAGCCATCGAGCTCGCCGCGCGCGGCCTCGGGCACACCAGCCCCAACCCCGTCGTGGGCTGTGTCGTCCTGGACTCCGCGGGCCGTACGGTCGGCGAGGGCTGGCACCAGCGGGCCGGCGGGCCGCACGCCGAGGTCCACGCCCTGCGCGCCGCCGGAGACCGGGCCCGCGGCGGCACCGCACTGGTCACCCTCGAACCCTGCAACCACACCGGCCGCACCGGCCCCTGCGCCCAGGCGCTGATCGACGCCGGGATCGCCCGGGTCGTCTACGCCGTCTCCGATCCCAACCCGACCGCCACCGGAGGCGCCGTCACCCTGGCCGAGGCCGGTGTCGACGTCGAGGGCGGCCTCCTCGCCGACGAGGCCGCCGCCGGCAACGAGGCCTGGCTGACCGCCGTCCTGCGCGGCCGCCCCTTCGTGCTGTGGAAGTACGCGGCCACCCTCGACGGCCGGATCGCCGCCGCCGACGGCACCAGCCGCTGGATCTCCTCGCCGCAGTCTCGCGCCGACGTACACCGGCTGCGCGCCGCCGCGGACGCCGTGATCGTCGGCTCCGGCACCGCCCGCGCCGACGATCCGCAGCTCGGCGCCCGGATCAGCGGGCTGTCCGACGACGAGATCAGCCAGCCGCTGCGGGTCGTCGTCGACTCCGGGGCCACCGCCGTCAAGGCCGGCGCCCGGGTCCTGGACGGCACCGCGCCCACCCTGATCGCGGTCGCCGAGGACGCCGACGCCGGTCACCTCGAAGGCCTCGCCCCGCTCGTCCGGCTGCCGCGCGCCGCCGACGGGCGCGGCCTGTCCATCCCCGCCCTGCTCCAGGCCCTGTACGAGCGCGATGTCCGCTCCGTACTGCTCGAAGGCGGTCCCACGCTCGCCGGGGCCTTCCTGGCCGCCCAGGCCGTCGACAAGGTCGTCGGCTATCTCGCACCGGTGCTGCTCGGCGCCGGACCGGCCGCCGTCGGCGATGCCGGAATCACCACCATCGCCCAGGCGTTGCGGCTCGATGTGACCGGAACCGAACGGCTCGGCCCCGATCTGCGCATCACCGCCACGCCCATCCGCCACGCCCTCCACGAGGAGAACTGAAGTGTTCACCGGAATCGTCGAAGAACTGGGTGAGGTCGTCGCCATCGAGGACCTCGGTGACGCCTCCCGCTTCCGGCTGCGCGGCCCCGTCGTCACCGAAGACGCCAAGCACGGCGACTCGATCGCCGTCAACGGCGTCTGTCTGACCGTCGTGGACACCGCCGACGGTGAATTCACCGCCGATGTGATGGCCGAGACCCTCAGCCGCTCCAGCCTCGGCGCGCTGACCGCCGGCTCGCGGGTGAACCTGGAGCGCCCGATGGCGCTCGGCGGGCGGCTGGGCGGCCACCTCGTCCAGGGCCATGTCGACGGCACCGGCACCATCGTCGAGCGGACCCCCGCCGAGCACTGGGAGATCGTCAAGGTCGCGCTGCCGGCCGCGCTGTCCCGCTACGTCGTCGAGAAGGGCTCCATCACCGTCGACGGCGTCAGCCTCACCGTCGTCGACGCCGCCGACGACTACTTCACCATCAGCCTCATTCCGACGACCCTCGCGCTGACCACCCTCGGCATCAAGAAGGCCGGCGACCCCGTGAACCTGGAGGTCGACGTCCTGGCGAAGTACGTCGAGCGGCTGCTCGGGCGGGGCTCCGAGGACCTCAAGGACGTCGAGGAGATCAAGGAGATGGACCGGTGAGCGTCCTCGACCCGCTGAACGGCGAGGCCTTCACGGCCTTCGGCCAGCACGTCATCTGGTCGGACATGATCGGCAACAGCATCGGTCTGGCCGCCCTGGCGCTCGGCTGGCGGCGCTCGATATGGACCTGGCCCGCCCAGTTCCTCTCCGGCGTCATCCTCGTCGCGGCCTACGCCTCCGCCCACCTCAGCGGCGGCGTCGGCAAGCAACTCCTCGTCATCGGCGTGGCGTTGTGGGGCTGGCGGCAGTGGCAGCGCGGCCGCCAGCAGGCGCAGGACGGCTCCATCGCCGTACGCTTCGCCAGCTGGGGCGAGCGCGGTGTGCTGCTGGGCGGCACGGCCCTCGGCACCGCCGCCGTCGGCACGCTCTTCACCCTGATCCCGCAGCTGTCCTGGAACCCCTGGCCGGACGCCTACATCTTCGTCGGCACGCTCGCCGCGATGGTCGCCCAGGCGCGCGGGCTGGTCGAGTTCTGGTTCGCCTGGCTGCTGGTCGACGTCGTCGGCGTCCCGCTCGCCTTCAGCAGCGGGCTCGCCTTCTCCGGCCTCGTCTACGTCGTCTATCTCGCCCTCGTCGTGTGGGGCATGCGCGACTGGTGGCTGCGCTCGCGCGCGCAAAGCCGCCCCGTCCTGGAAGGAGCAGCGGCATGACCGCAGTGCAGAGCTGGTACGACGCCGAGGCCGAGTCCCTGGCGCTGGACCCCGTCGAGCAGGCCATCGCCGATATCGCTGCCGGCCGTCCGGTCGTCGTCGTGGACGACGAGAGCCGCGAGAACGAGGGCGACCTCGTCATCGCCGCGGAGAAGGCCACCCCCGAGATCGTCGCCTTCATGATGAGCGAGTGCCGCGGACTGATCTGCGCCCCCATGGAGGGCCCGGAGCTGGACCGGCTGGAACTCCCCCAGATGGTCGAGCACAACACCGAGTCGATGGGGACCGCCTTCACCGTCTCCGTCGACGCCACCGCCGCGCACGGCGTGACCACCGGCATCTCCGCCGCCGACCGCGCCACCACCCTGCGGCTGCTCGCCTCCGGAGAGTCCTCTGCCGGCGACTTCGTCCGGCCCGGCCACATCTTCCCGCTGCGCGCCAAGCCCGGCGGCGTACTGGTCCGCAACGGCCACACCGAGGCCGGTGTCGACCTCGCCCGGCTCGCCGGACTGCGCCCGGCCGCCGCCATCGTGGAGATCGCCGGCGAGGACGGCGTGATGCTGCGGCTGCCCGAGCTGGTGCCGTTCGCCCGTAAGCACGGCCTGTCGATCATCTCCATCGAGGACCTGATCGCCTACCGGCGGTCCTCCGAGCCGACCGTCCGCCGCGAGGCCACCACCCGGCTGCCCACCGCGCACGGCGAGTTCACCGCGTACGGCTACCGCTCCACGGTCGACGGCGTGGAGCACATTGCGCTGGTCGCCGGTGAGCTCGGCGACGGCGAGGACGTCCTGGTCAGGGTCCACTCCGAGTGCCTGACCGGCGACATCTTCCACTCGCTGCGCTGCGACTGCGGCCCGCAGCTGGAGGCCTCGCTGCAGCGGATCACCGAGGCCGGCCGCGGTGTGGTGATCTACCTCCGCGGCCACGAGGGGCGCGGTATCGGCCTGCTGTCCAAACTGCGCGCCTACGAACTCCAGGAGCGCGGCCGCGACACGCTGGACGCCAACCTCGAACTGGGGCTGCCCGCCGACTCCCGCGACTACGCCGCGGGTGCGCAGATGCTCCAGGACCTGGGCGTGCGCTCGCTGCGCCTGATGACCAACAACCCCGAGAAGACCGCGGCCCTGGTGCGGTACGGACTGAAGGTCACCGGCCGCGAGCCGATGCCCGTCAAGGCCGGCGAGCACAATCTCCGCTATCTGCGAACAAAGCGGGACCGAATGGGCCACGATCTCCCGTGGTTGGACACCGACCACGCGACCACCTGCGACAACCAGTAGCCCGGACCCCGGATCCCGGCACCCCACGTCACCACCACCCACCACCATCACCCGTACGAGGAGAACCGTGAGCGGCAAGGGCGCACCCGAACTGACCGTGAAGAACTGTGGCGACCTGCGGGTGGCCGTCATCGCCGCGCAGTGGCACGAGCAGGTGATGGACGGCCTGGTGGACGGTGCGCTGCGGGCACTGTCCGAGCTGGGCATCAGCGAGCCCACCCTGCTGCGGGTGCCCGGCGCCTTCGAGCTGCCGGTCGTCGCCAAGGTCCTGGCCGGCCGCGGCTATGACGCGGTGGTCGCCCTCGGCGTGGTCATCAAGGGCGGCACCCCGCACTTCGACTACGTCTGCCAGGGCGTCACCCAGGGCCTGACCCAGGTCTCGGTGGACACCGGCGTACCCGTCGGCTTCGGTGTGCTGACCTGCGACACCGAGCAGCAGGCGCTGGACCGCGCGGGCCTGGAGGGATCCGCCGAGGACAAGGGCCACGAAGCGGTCACCGCCGCGGTCGCCACCGCCGCGACGCTGCGCACGGTGTCCGAGCCCTGGCGCTAACAAGGACGGGCCGACCGCGTAGGGTAGTCACCATCATGTCCAAGAAGACGTTCGAGGAGCTCTTCGCCGAGCTCCAGCAGAAGGCCGCCACCGGCGACCCCGCGACCTCCCGTACCGCCGAGCTCGTGCAGGCCGGTGTCCATACGATCGGCAAGAAGGTCGTCGAGGAGGCCGCCGAAGTCTGGATGGCCGCCGAGTACGAATCCCATGAGGCGGCCGCCGAGGAGATCTCCCAGCTCCTCTACCACCTCCAGGTCATGATGGTCGCCAAGGGCATCTCCCTCGACGACGTCTACGCCCACCTCTGAACCACCCCGGCACACCCAACACCCTTCAGCTGCAAAGGAACTCTCTCTCATGCTGCGCATCGCTGTCCCCAACAAGGGTTCACTGTCCGAGCCTGCGTCGGCGATGCTCCATGAGGCCGGCTACCGCCAGCGCAAGGACCGCAGGGAACTGGTCCTGGTCGACGCCGAGAACGAGGTCGAGTTCTTCTTCCTGCGCCCGCGCGACATCGCGGTCTACGTCGGATCCGGCAAGCTCGACATCGGCATCACCGGCCGTGACCTGCTGCTGGACTCCGGAGCCGACGCCGAGGAGATCCTCCAGCTGGGCTTCGCCGGCTCGACCTTCCGCTACGCCACCCGTCCGGGCACGGCCAAGGACGTCAGCGAGTTCGGCGGCATGACGATCGCCACCTCCTTCGCCGGCCTGGTCACCCAGCACCTCGCCGACAACGGCGTGGACGCCTCCGTCGTCCACCTCGACGGCGCCGTCGAGACCGCCATCCAGCTCGGGGTCGCCCAGATCATCGCGGACGTAGTGGAGACCGGCACCACCCTGCGCAACGCCGGCCTGGAGATCATCGGCGAGCCGATCCTCAAGTCCGAGGCCGTCGTCATCCGCGGCACCGGCGCGCCGGACGACGACCCGAAGGTCCGCCAGTTCCTCCGCCGCATGCAGGGCGTCCTGGTGGCCCGCCGGTACGTGATGATGGATTACGACATCCGCGTCGAGCACGTCGAGAAGGCCGTCGCCCTCACGCCCGGCCTGGAGTCGCCCACCGTCTCCCCGCTGCACCACGAGGGCTGGGTCGCGGTCCGCTCGATGGTCCCCTCCAAGGACGCCCAGCGCATCATGGACGAGCTCTACGACCTCGGCGCCCGCGCCATCCTGACCACCGGCATCCACGCCTGCCGGCTGTGACCCGCGCGATCTGACCACCCGTACGCCCCGCCCCCCGACGGAAGACCGACCACGTGTCCGCGGCACCCCAGCCCTCCCTGCCCAGCCTCCCGGTGACCTTCCGGCCGACCCGCACCCGGGTCGTGCTGTACACCGTCGGCATCGCCCAGCTCGCCGCCCTCACGGCCGTCGCGCTGGCGCTGCCGAAGCTGAGCGGCGGCGAGCGCTTCAGCTTCGTGGCGACCGGACTGCTGGTGGGGGCCGTCCTCCTGCTGCTCGCCCGCCCCAAGGTGGTCGTGCGGCAGGAGGGCGTCACGGTGGTCAACCTCACCACCAAGCGCGAGCTGGCCTGGGCCCAGGTCGTCCGCGTCAACCTCCGGGCCGGCGACCCCTGGGTCCACCTCGACCTCTCCGACGGCACCAGCCTGCCCGCCATGGGAATCCAGCCCGGCATCGCCCGGGACCAGGCCATCCGGGACGCCCGCGCGCTGCGCGACCTCACCGAGAAGCATGGTGCGCTGGACCACACGGGCGGTTGAGCCTGCCCTAATCCGGGCCCTGCTGTTTACTCTGTTCCCCGGGGCGCACCCCTGCGCCCTGCCCCTCAGTGGGCCCACCGCGACCCGAGGAGTGACTCCCTCCGGCAATGGACGGATCGTCCTGTAGTACCTGCGCCGCCCCTCCCCAACCCCCGCATACCACGGAGGCGGCGGCATGACCGGCCCCCTGCTGCTGCTCGCGGCGGCCCTCGTCCTGATCCTGGCCAACGGATTCTTCGTCGCCGCCGAGTTCGGCCTCGTCACCGTCGAGAAGGCGGACGCCGAACGGGCCGCGGCCGACGGCGACCCCCGCGCCGACACCGTCGTCTCCGCACTGCGCGAACTCTCCTTCCAGCTGTCCGGCACCCAACTCGGCATCACGATCACCTCCTTGGTGGTCGGCATGCTCGCCGAGCCGGCGCTGGCCCATCTGCTGTCCGGCCCGCTGGCCGCGCTCGGCCTGCCCAAGGGCGCGGTCCCCGGCGTCGCCGTCGTCATCGGGATGCTGCTGGCCTCCGCCGTCCAGATGGTCGTCGGCGAGCTGGTGCCCAAGAACTGGGCGGTCTCCAGGCCGCTGCAGGTCGCCCGCTTCGTGGCCGGCCCCCAGCAGGCCTTCTCCCGCTTCTTCCGGCCGGTGATCACGCTGCTGAACACCGTCGCCAACCGCCTGGTGAGCTCCCTGGGCGTGGAGCCGACCGACGAGCTGGCCTCCGCCCGTACCCCCGGCGAACTGGTCTCGCTCGCCCGGCACTCCGCCCGCGCCGGCGCCATCGAGCAGGACACCGCGGACCTGTTCGTCCGCACCCTGTCGCTGGGCGACCTGACCGCGGAGAACGTCATGACCCCGCGCGTACGGGTCAGCGCCCTGCAGGCGACCGCGACCGCCGAGGACGTGGTCAACCTCACCCGCGCCACCGGCCTGTCCCGCTTCCCCGTCTACCACACCCGCCTCGACGAGGTCGTCGGCATGGTGCACCTCAAGGACGCGCTGGCCGTCCCGGCGCACGACCGGCTGCGCACGCCGGCGGGCCGGATCGCGATGCCGCCGCTGCTGGTGCCCGAGACGCTGCCGGTGCAGCCGCTGCTGGAGCGGCTGCGCAGCGAACAGCCGATAGCGGTGGTCGTCGACGAGTACGGCGGCACGGCCGGTGTGGTCACGCTGGAGGACATCATCGAGGAGCTGGTCGGCGAGGTCCGCGACGAGCACGACGGAGTGGACCTGCCCGAACTGGGGCAGGCCCCGCCCGAGGAGGGCCGCCCCGCCTGGGACGCCGACGGCGGCTGCCGGGTGGACACCCTGCGGCGGATCGGCCTGGAGGCCCCGGAAGGCCCGTACGAGACGGTGGCAGGACTGGTGGCACACATACTCGGCCGGATCCCGGCCCCCGGCGACACCGCGGAGCTCGACGGCTGGCGGCTGCGGGTGCGGCTGGTGTCGCACCACCGCGCCGAGCGGATAAGGCTGGTACGGACCGCGGCCGCCGCGCCCGCCCCCCGTGAGCCCGCCGCGGCCGGTGCGGAGGTGGCCCGATGACCCTGGCCCAGCTGCTCTTCGCGGTGCTGCTCGTGCTCGCCAACGGCTTCTTCGTCGGCGCCGAGTTCGCCCTGGTCTCGGTACGCCGCTCGCAGATCGAACCGCTGGCCACACAAGGCTCCACCCGCGCCCGGCAGGTGCTGCACGGGCTGGAGAACCTCCCGCAGATGATGGCCGCCGCCCAGTTCGGCATCACCGTCTGCTCGCTGACCCTCGGCGCGGTCGCCGAACCGACCGTCGCCCACCTCCTGGAGCCGCTCTTCGAGGCGGTCCGCCTCCCCGCCGCGCTGGTCCACCCGCTCGGCTATGTCATAGCCCTCGCGCTGGTGGTCTTCCTTCACCTCGTCATCGGCGAGATGGTCCCCAAGAACCTGGCCATGGCGGCGCCCGAGAAGACCGCCCTGTGGTTCAGCCCGGGACTGGTCGCCTTCGCCCGGCTGTGCCGCCCGGTGACGGCCCTCCTCGGCGCCTGTGCCCGCGGCGTACTGCGGCTCTTCCGCGTCGAGCCCAAGGACGAGGTCGAGGCGGTCTTCACCAGCGAGCAGCTGACCCACCTCGTCGAGGACTCCGGCCAGGCGGGCCTGCTCGAACCGGCCGAACAGGAGCGCCTCTCCGACGCCCTGGAGCTGGGCAGCCGCCCCGTCACGGACGTTCTCCTCGACCGGGCCGGCCTGATCACCGTCGATCCGGCGGTGACGCCCCGCCAGGTGGAGGAGCTGACCGTACGCACCGGCTACTCCCGCTTCCCGGTCTGCGCGCCCGGCGGCGCGTACATGGGCTATCTGCACGTCAAGGACGTCCTCGACCTGGAGGAACGCGACCGCGCGGTGCCGCAGCGCATCTGGCATCCGATGGCCACGCTGCGGGCCGAGCTGCCGCTGGACGACGCCCTGACGGCGATGCGCCGCGCCGCCTCCCATCTGGCCGCGGTCGCCGACGCGAGCGGCCGCGTCCTCGGTCTGGTGGCCCTGGAGGACGTGCTGGAGATGCTGGTCGGCGAGGTCCGCGACCCGTCGCACCGCCGGGCCCCGGCGGCCCGCGGGGCAGCGGAGCGCATCACCGAGCCCCGCGAGGAGGCCACGCTGCCGGCGGAGGACCGGGCGCTGGCCGGCTGAGCCGAAGGGGTGCCCTGGCGGCGGCGGTGCGGACCGCCGCCGCGACGGCGCTCACCGGCCCGGCGTATCCGGCCCCCGCCCCGACAGCACCTCCCCGTACGCCTGCATCAGGTCCGGCAGCCGCAGGGTCGCGAGGTCGTCCCGGGTGGGCGTCCCCCGCCAGGTGGACAGCCGCAGATCGCGATAGGCACAGCTCTTCTCGTAGAGGGTGCGCAGAAAGCGGCCGTTGCCCAGCTCGTCGATCCAGCCCTGGTCGACGACGTGGCCGCTGATGCTGCACAGCTCCTCGCGGGCCTCCTCGTCCCAGCGGTCGCCGTTCTCGGCGGCCAGCACCTCGCCGATGGCGGTCAGCTCCAGCGGCCGGTAGCTGGGGAAGTCGACGCGGCTGGTGAAACGGGAGGACAGCCCCGGGTTGGCGGCCAGCAGCCGGTCCATGCCCTCCGGATAGCCCGCCAGGATCACCACGAGCCGGTCGCGGTTGTCCTCGGCCCGCTTGAGCAGCACCTGCAGCGCCTCGTCGCCGTACGCATCGCCCTTGCTGTAACCGGAGTTGGACAGGCTGTACGCCTCGTCGACGAACAGCACCCCGCCCAGCGCCGAGTCGATCAGTTCGTTCGCCTTGACGGCGGTCTGGCCGAGGAACTCGCCAACCAGGTCCGCCCGTTGGGCCTCCACGAGATGGTCGCCGCCGAGCAGCCCCAGCGCGTAGAAGACCCGCCCGAGTATCCGGGCCACGGTCGTCTTGCCGGTGCCGGACGGCCCGGAGAAGACGAAGTGCCGCTTCGGCGGCTGCACCGGCAGCCCCTGACTCGCGCGCAGCTGCGCCATCCGCAACTGGGCCGACAGCGCCCGCACCTGCCGTTTGACCGGCTCCATGCCGACCATCCGCTCCAGCTCCGCCAGCGCCTTCTCCAGCAGCACGGGATCGGCGGGGCCGGCGGGCAGCCGCTCGGCGCCGCGCGGGCCGGGTGCCGCCGCCTTGACCCGGGCGGCCACGTCGTTCCCGGCCGGCGCGCCGCCGCCGACCGGCGCGCCGCCCAGCTCCTCCGCCTCGCCGGTCGCCAGCAGCTCACGGCCGTCGACCGGATCGAGCGGCGCCAGCGGGTCCAGATCGCCGCCGGCCTCCTGGCCGAGCCCGGAAGCGGAGACCGTGGCGAGGCCCGCGCCCTCGTCCAGGCCGTCCACCTCGGCGATCGCGGCCAGCCGCGCCGCGGTGTCCATGAACGCCGGGTCGACGCGGTGCACGGCCCGGTAGAGGGGGAGTGCCGCGGCGCTGCGGCCGGTGCCCTCATGGGCGCGGGCGAGCCAGTAGCGCAGCTCCTTGCGCTGCGGCTGCTCGCTGCGGCAGCGCATCAGCGCGGCGGACAGCAGCGGTTCGGCCTGCCCGTACATCTCCAGACGCACCCGCGCCATCCCGCCGAAGAGCCCGGCCTCGATGCCCAGCACCGGATCGCCCAGCAGCGGCTCGGTATGCCGTACGAGCTGGTCCCAGTCCTTGACCAGATAGGCCCGGCAGGCGTGCAGGAAGCGCACCTGGGGATCGGTGTCCACCGGCGGGCACCCGGCCAGCGCCTGGTCCAGCTCGGCGACATGGCGGCCGTCGAGCCAGTGGGAGGCGTGCGCGAGCAGCAGATCGCGCGAGGTCTCCAGCACCGGCTGAACCCACCAGCCGAGCCAGTACCAGGAGTTGAGGGTGCGTCGGTGACGGGTGCGCATCTCGCCGAACCGGTCCCTGTGCCGATGCATCCTCAGCAGCGCGATGGAGGTGTCGGCGCGCAGTGCGTGCAGACCGAGCCAGGCGTCGGCCATCGACGGATCGAGCCGCACCGCGGCCCGGAACTCCTCCTCCGCCTGCGGGTATGCGCCCACGGTGTAGGCGTCGACCGCGCGCAGCCAGGCGAGCTCGGCCGGGGCGGGCGAACCCTGAGTTCCGAAATCCATCGTCCCCCCACAAAACGTCCCCCGTGTGTGCCGCCGGGCCAGTGCCGGCCGAGGGCCGTTCCGAACCGGCGTACGACAGGCGGGAGTTGACCGTCCTCACGTACTTCGGTCCCGTGGCCTGCGGTGGCACGGACTCGCATCGTACCTGCGGGATCGGTGCAGTCCGTAGAGGGCGGTACGGGGCAAGAGCGGACGACTTGGCGCGACCCGACGGCGTGAAGAATACGGTGACCCAGGGTGAGGGTGAGGAGGCGTCAGGTCGCGGAGAAAGGTGCTTCAACGCAGAACGAAGCCCCCGATCACGGGGGAACAACCGGGGGCTTCGCATCTGCGGGCGGTCCGTAGAACCGCACATTGAGAACGTAAGTCCTGTACGCCCCCCAGGTCAAGCCGAGTTGGGGCAGTCGGCAAGACCCAGTCGGCGTGTACCGGCGCTCAAGCGAGGTCTGCTACGGAGCGTGAACTGCGGGGCTGATCATGGCGTCGCGGAAGGCCCCACGCGTACCTCGTATCCCATCTGCCCCTGGTGCACCAGGAAATCGGCGTAGGGGCGCGAAGGGTCCGCCGCGAAGTGCGCGCGCTCCGCCGGAATCCAGCCACTCCAGAACGCGGCAAGGTCCGGTCCGTCCCGGAGTTGCCCCCTTTGCCATGAGTGCTCGCTTGCCAGTTCCATCCACAGCAGGCAGGCGAGATGCGGCCGCAGCGCCCGCCGGCCCGCGCCGACCCCCTCGATCAGCACGACCGGCGCGGGCGCCAGCGCACGCTCCTCGGTGAACTCCCCGCGCACCCAGTCGTAGACCCCGTAGCGCGCGGTCTCGCCCCGGGACAGCGGCTCCAGCACCTGTGCGCCGAACCTCTCGTTCCAGGCGAACAGCTCCTCATGGGTGGCCAGGTCGTCGGTGTGCACCACCGGGGCGCCGCCCAGTGCCCGTGCCAGCCGCCCGGCGAAGGTGCTCTTGCCCGACCCCGCGTGCCCGTCCACCGCGATCAGCCGCACCGGCCCGCAGGAGGGCGGCAGTGCGCGCAGGCTGGCGACGAGCGGAGCCAGATCACGATCCATCGAGCCAGCGTACGCTCCGGTTTCCACGGCCGTCGGCCCGCAGTGGTCCATACCAATATTCCTGCTGCGACGCGCACCGCAGCCGCTTCCGAAGCCCGCCCGGAACGGCAATAGTTGACCCACTGCCGATCTGCCCGTGCCCGCCCGCCGCCCCGGCCCGACCCCTCGCACCCGATCGCACGCATCCGACTGGGGGACTCCACCATGACCAGCTCCGCGCCCCGGCGCACCGTCCTGGCCGCCGCGCTCGCCGCCGCGGCGGGCGTCGCCACCCCTTTGGCGCAGGCCGCCGACGAACCCCGCAAGGCCGCCGCGGACAAGGCGGCCCCGCCCGCCACCACCCCGGACGCCGCCGTGCGCCGACCGAAGAGCCCCGTGGACTACCACTCCTGGACCACCACCGCAGACTGGAACAGCGGAGCCGGCAAGGGCACCCGTGTCGCGCACGGCGCCCGCCCCGGCGTCCTCATCGCCCGCCCGGCCGGCACCGCCGACTACAAGGACCCGCACACCGGCAGGACCGCCGCCTGGGAGTACGCCACCTGGACCTCCCCGGTGCACACCCCCGCCGTCCCCGCCACCGAGCTCGTCGCCTCCTGGAACGCGCACACCCCGCCCGGCACCTGGATCACCGTCGAGCTCCGCGGCACCTACAGCGACTCCGGCCGCACCCCCTGGTACGTCCTGGGCCGCTGGACCGCCGGCGACACCGACGCCGACATCCGCCGCACCTCCGTCGACGACCAGAAGGACGGCAGAAGCAGCGTCTCCACCGACACCTTCGCCATCGACGCCCCCGCCAGCGGCCTCCGCCTGACCTCCTACGAACTCCGCCTCACCCTCCACCGCAAGCCCGGCACCACCCTGACCCCCACCGTCTGGCGCCTGGGCGCCATGTCCTCCGCCCTCCCCGACCGCTTCGAGGTCCCGGCCTCCAAGCCCGCCCAGGTGGGCCGCGAACTGTCCGTGCCCCGCTACTCCCAGGAGATCCACAAGGGCCAGTACCCGGAGTACGACAACGGCGGCGAGGCCTGGTGCAGCCCCACCTCGTCCCAGATGATCATCGAGTACTGGGGCCGCAAGCCCACCCAGCAGCAGCTGTCCTGGGTCAATCCCGCCTACGCCGACCCCCAGGTCTGCCACGCGGCCCGCTACACCTTCGACTACCAGTACGACGGCTGCGGCAACTGGCCCTTCAACGCCGCCTACGCCGCCACGTACCGGGACCTCCAGTCCGTAGTCACCCGCCTGACCTCCCTCACCGACGTCGAACGCCTCATCCACGTCGGCATCCCGGTCATCACCTCCCAGTCCTTCCTCAAGACCGAACTAGACGGCGCCGGCTACGGCACCGCCGGCCACCTGATGACCGTCATCGGCTTCACCAAGACCGGCGACGTCATCGCCAACGACCCCAACTCACCCAGCAACGATGCCGTCCGGCGCGTCTACCGCCGACGGCAGTTCGAAAACGTGTGGCTCCGGACCAAGCGCAAGAACGCCGAGGGCAAGGTGGTCGGCGCCACGGGAGGGGTCTGCTACCTCTACTTCCCGGCCAAGCCGTCACCGACGCAGCGGCGGGTGCTGGAGGAGCTGGGGGTGCGCTGAGCATGCGCGCCCCGAAGGTGGCCTCGACGACCTGACGGCAGCGCTTGCTGCCGTCGAGGGTGAGGTGGCCGTGCCGGTCCACCGTGATCTTGAACGAGCTGTGGCCCATCCGTCGCGGTACCCGGTGGATGGGCACACCGTTGCTCAGGATTACGGTGGCCCATTTGTGCCGGAGGTCGTGGGGGTTGTAGTCGGGGAGCCCGAGGTGATTGAGGGCGCGATCCCAGGACTTATGGAAAAGGCCGGGGTAGATCATGCCTCCGGCCTGAATGCGAATGGGCAGCGTTTCGGCAATCGGCTCCAGGGTGGCGGGCGCCGGTATACCGTGCCATTCGCCCTCTTTTCGATGCTTCAAGGGTACGTAGAGGGCAGCGTACTTAACCTGAGGAATTCTTGATACGCGAAACCTGCCGCCGGCAACGCAACATGCCGTCGACGATTTCCTCTGGAAAGACTCCAAGCGACTCGCCGATACGCAATCCGCAGCACGCCATGAGCCACACAGCAGGCTCCAGACGTGGACCAATCTCTTTGGCCAAGGCTGAAATCGCATCGAAGCCGGGAAGCGTCCTCTCATCCACTTGCATGATGGGGTTGGCAGGCTTCTCGGCCTGCGTGATCGGATTCTCGCGGATCCTCTGGTGGCGAACCGCGTGAGAGAACATCCCCGACAGAGCAATGCGGCGGGAATCTATCGTGTTGGGCATCGCGCCCTGCCGGCGCCAGAGCGCGTACAGCTCCTCCACGTCGGCCGCAGTGACCTGGGAGATGGTCTTCTTCCCCAGCTGCGGGAGGACGTGAAGACGCATGATGCGCTCGTAGGCCTCCTCCGTGCCGGGCGCCATGGGCGTCAGAGCGAGCCAGTCGGCCGCATAGCGCCGCACCGACAGCTTGCCGGCAGAAGGATCGACGTAGCTGTTCGCCCGCTTGTCGTTCTCCATCTTGGTGGCGAAATCCACCGTGTCCTTCTTGCGGTCGAACGACTTCTCACGCTGCCGAGCGCTACGCCCAGGCGTCTGAACGGCCGATCCAAAGGGTTGAGGCCCCAGGCCGACCCGGCGCTTGCCTCCCCGCACCGCCCCCACACCTCTGCCTGGGCGGAGAGCACGCTCGGCACACGCCCCCAACGTGTGGGCGCCGTGGACCACCTCCGCCTGCGCGGAGGCCACTTAATCCCGAGCGTCTGCACGTCGGCCATGAACGGATCACCTCCGCCTGCGCGGAGACCACGGCGCGTTGAACAGGTAGTAGCCGTAAACCAGCGGATCACCTCCGCCTGCGCGGAGACCACAGAGGGCAGCCACCCACCATTTCCGTTTCGCCCGGATCACCTCCGCCTGCGCGGAGACCACGTGCTGATCGGGGTGGGCGGTGTCGCTGCTGCCGGATCACCTCCGCCTGCGCGGAGACCACCTTTCAGTGGTTGGGGAGTTGGCGTGCGAGGGCGGATCACCTCCGCCTGCGCGGAGACCACGCGGGGTCGCCGATGCGCTGGATGGTGACGGCCGGATCACCTCCGCCTGCGCGGAGACCACCAGGAGGACTTTCACGCCGTGCCCCTCGTCTCCGGATCACCTCCGCCTGCGCGGAGACCACGCCCAGAATCTCGATGCCGTAGCGGTCGGCAACGGATCACCTCCGCCTGCGCGGAGACCACCGTCTGGCTGTTACGGTCGGTGCGAACCATGGCGGATCACCTCCGCCTGCGCGGAGACCACGGAGGGTGGTCAGGCGGCGTGGCGGGGCGCTGCGGATCACCTCCGCCTGCGCGGAGACCACCTCCGCGAGCGCCGCGAGGACGCAACCGCCGCCGGATCACCTCCGCCTGCGCGGAGACCACGTGATCGACATGACCTCAGGGGTGATCTCCGACGGATCACCTCCGCCTGCGCGGAGACCACCCTTCGCGACCTGCGACGCTACAACGGCTTTGCGATTTCTTGGTCTACTCCGTGGGTGCCTTCGTTGTTCCGGAAAGCGACGAGTGTGAGTCCGTCGAAGTCGCGCAGGTGGCGGTGTCGTTGGCCGGCGGTCCGTAGTGCGAAGCCTTGTTCGTTGTTGGCGGGATAGGTGAGGACTGCGATGCCATCGCCGACGCAGGCGCTGACCGCGTTCCAAAGTTCGTCTCTCACTTTTGCGGAGACTGTGCCGACGTAGAGTTCCGGGGTTACTTCCAAGAGCCAGCGTGTCAGGGCTCCTCGCAAGTGGTCGGGGACTGCCGTCATGGTGAGGGTGATCATCGATGGCATGTGGTGCCTCGTTGTACTGGGGTTAGCTGCCGTCGGCCGCGTAGTTGACGCCGCCCGGAATGACTCCGGAGATCGGGTCCCAAAGGTCTACCAGTTCTTCTTCCGGGTCGGGTTGTTCGCGTGTTTCGTCGGGGGCGAAGAGGAGTTGGATGTCGGAGACGATGCGGGGCATGAGGCGGAACAGGCGCAGGCC
This sequence comes from Streptomyces sp. NPDC002446, assembly GCF_053595675.1. Lineage (NCBI taxonomy): Bacteria > Bacillati > Actinomycetota > Actinomycetes > Kitasatosporales > Streptomycetaceae > Streptomyces > Streptomyces sp. NPDC002446. The sequence goes on from NZ_JBSFYC010000007.1 coordinate 43,975, forward strand.
GTTGCGGAAGCTTCGGCGGGCTGCTTGTTCGGGTTGGGGAGTGTTGTGCAGGGTGAAGGCGAGGGGAATGGTCAGTTCGGCCTTGTAGAGGTCGGCGATGTCGTAGACGAAGGCTTGCTGATTGCCGCTGTGGACGAATCCGAGGGCAGGGGAGCAGCCCATGGACACGATGGCTGCGTGAACGATTCCGTACAGGCACGTGTTGGCGGAGGACAGGGCGAGGTTGACGGGGTCTTGTTCGTCCCATTTCGATGGGTCGTAGGTGCGCTTGAAGCGGCCGATTTTGTGTTGCTGGGCGAGGAGTTTGTAAAGGGCTTTGACGCGTTGGCCTTCCAGGCCGCGGAGGCTGGCTAAGGAGGTGCCAGGTGGGACGGTGCCGGGGCCGAAGCGGTGCTCGTACATGCGGGTGGCGACGGCGACGCGTTCGTGGTCGTTGGCCCAGGCGCGGGCTTGGAGTTCCAGCCAGCGGGTGCTGAGGGAGTCGGGGATGGTGGCGCTGTAGGTGCGGACGCCGCCGGCGCCGGTTGCGATGACGGTGGTGCCGTGGCGTACCAGGGTTGCCAGGGCGCGTGTGGTGATGCTGGTGCCGGGGCCGAGGAGCACGCAGCTGAGGGCTGCCGTGGGCAGATAGACCAGTTCGGCGCCTCGTTTTTCTGTGGTGACAACGGCGCAGACACCGGTGTCGTCTTGCTGGACGCGCACGATGTCGAGGTAGAGGAAGGAGAGGGAGTCGGCGGTGCGGGGGAGCATGGCGACGGTGGGTGCGGCGAGCTTGCGCCGTGCGGCCGGCTGTTCGGTCATGTGGAACGCCCGATGGCAGGTGCAAGGGTGAGGAGGCCGCAGCCGTATGCCTTGCCTCGTCCGATGCCTTCGAGGATGCGGCGGCGCAGCAGGTCGGGGTCTTTGATGCGTGCGGTGCCGTCGAACCTGGTGCGGGCGTGGATGATGGGGGGCTTGTTGTGGGTGTGGGTGCCGTGGGCGGTGTCGAGTGGGGTGGAGCGTGCGAGGTCCAGGTGCAGGCCGCTGTTCTCCTCTGCCTGGCGTTGCCACCATTGATCGGCGTCGGCTCCGGTCAGTGGTATGGCTGCTGGTGCTCCGGTGGCGGCGCGGGTGGTGTGGCCGGGTTTGCGTACTGCGTTGGCTGTAATGCGGTAGCGGACGGTGAGGCCGGGGCGCAATGCGTGCAGGAGGGGGCTGAGGTCTTTGGTGGCGGCCCGGCCGTAGTTGGTGGGCAGCTGGTCCAGGTCGGGCTGGACCTGACTTTGCAGGAGGATGACGGGGGAGGCGTCGTTGTCCTCGGTGCGGAAGAGGACGCCCAGCTGCCGGCGAGCCTGGGGGCCTACGCCGTCGGGGAAGAGCTTCATGAGGCGGCGGTGCATGCTGACGGCGTTGGCGAGGTCATGTCGTGCCTCGCGGGCGCTGAGACTGGGCAGGATGCGGGTGAGCCACAGGGTGGTCATCGCGCGGCTCCTTTGCGGCGGACGTTGTCGGTGTAGATGGTGAGGGCGTTGAGGTAGGCGGTTCCCATGCCTGCGTACTGGCTGTTCGGCAGGGTGAGGGTGCGCTGGTAGACGTCGCGTGCGCGGAAGGTGCGGCCTGCGGGTGTTCGGTCTTGCGGGTCGTCGTTGATTTCGCTGACGGGTGCGATGCCGTCCAGTGCGTCGGCGTCCTGTCCGCCGGCTGTGTGAGGTGCGGGCAGTTGGTTGAGGGGGGCGTCGGACTGGAAGCCGATGCGGACGGGTCGCGTGCTGGGGAGCCGGGGCAGGGGCAGGTGCACTAGGTGGTGCAGGGGGTGGGTCCACAGGCCGATGAGTAACGGGCCTTCCGGGGGACAGGAGCGGCGCCCGAGGTAGGGCGGCCAGTGCGGGCGGAGTAGCGCCTGGTGGCACGCTTCCAGAACGTGCTGGTCGCCGGTGAGGCATGCGGTGAAGGCTGCATCGGCCAGGTAGGAGCGGTGGGTGAGGAGCGTGCTTTGCGACGGAGGCCGCTTCTTTCCCTCTGCGGTGGTGACCGTCAGTTTGGACGGCAGGCCGCCGCCGACCGTGTGCAGATCACGCAGCAATACGCCGGGTCGGTCAGCGCGTGTGGTGAGCGACAGCTGTGCCAGGTCATCCACCTGGTCGTAGCGTGTGCGGCCCAGGCACGCGGCGAGCAGGCCGATGACACCAGAGCGGGTCGGATGGGGTGCGGTGTCGCGTTCGTTGTAATGGCTGCGCGTTCCCCACGACTGCAGTGGCCCGGCAAGGTGCAGCAAGAGCCCTGGCGCGGCAGCGTCCGGGGCATTCACGAGGTTGCCTCGCCCAGTGCGGCGGTGACGGCCTCGGTGATGAGCTGGTCGAAGGAGTCCGCACGGGCGCCCAGCCCGGACAGATCCTTGTCTTCCACGCTCGCCCATCCGGCGTGCAGCACGCCGCGGGGGCCCAGCAGACGCCCGGCTGCCTGGGCATAGTGAGAGAGCGCCTGCCGCGACGGCTGGGCGAATCCACCAGTGCGATCGGCGTCCACCGGCTTCTCGAATGCCGCCGCATACGACAGTGGCCGGTCGGTGCGGACACTGATCTGCACCAGGTCGGGGATGGTGTGCGGGGCGGTCGACGTCTTCTTCGCTTCGGGCAGCGACAGCGTGAACGCCTCGGCGAACGCGGCGGTCAGCGTCCGGGCAGCGTTCACGTCCCCGCCGATGTTGCGCAGGAGGTCGGCCAGGTCCAGCGTGGCGTAGCGGTAGAACACCCCGGCGCTGAATTCATTGCTGCCCAGGTGGGCGCTGCCGGCCGTATCGCGCCAGGCGTCCGTGATGTCATCGACCGCGGCGAAGTAGTCGATCTCCACGTCGGTGCCGTGCGTGGTGAGGGCGTGGGCAACCTGTACGGCGCCGTCGACGCCTGCGTCGTCGATCTCGGCGAGCATGCGGCCGAAGAGGTTGATGACCCCGTTGCGGCTGCGCAGGATCGCATCGATGTCGGCTTGTGGCAGTACGCTCTTGACGCCCTTCTTCATGTCCTTGGCGTTCTCGATCAACTCACGGTGTGTATCGGCGAGTTGCGCAAGTTCGGCGATGGCGGTATCGGGGATGTAGACCATGGCGTTGGTGCTCCAGGCCGGTTCGTCCTGTGAGGGAGGGTCGGCCTTGATGCTGCTGCCCGCGGCGATGTGCTGGCCGGCGCGCCGGGCCAGGTCCTTGGGCCAGCCGTGTTCGGTGCCCAGCAGGCGCTCGACGCTTTCGCCGAACCGGCGGGTGCGCAGTGCCTGCTCGCCCATGGTGCGCTGGAAGTAGCGGCGGACGGCACGTTTCCAGCACTGGCTGCTGACGCGGGTACGTTCGCACTTGCCGTACTGAACCGTCTTCACCGAATTCGTATCGTCCCGGTTGAGGTTGGCGTAAGGGACGCTCTGCAGGATGTGGATATCGACGAAGCGCCCCGGGACATCGGGCAGGGCAGTGGCGGTAGTCATGAGCGATCTCCTTGGAGAGAGGGGTGGATAGCCAGGGAGGGGGAGGTCATGCGCTCGGGTTTTCGTCGCTGGTGTCGGGGGATTCCTGGGGGGCGTCGTCGGCTCGGCGGGCTGCATCGAGCGTGGCTGCGTTGCGGGCGCGGTGATAGTCCTGCAGCCATCGGCGTGCGACGCGACGATGCTGCTGCGGCCAGTTCCGCAGATCGACCAACAGTCGTGCCCAGTCCGGTGGGGCGCCCCGGTCGCACAGCTGCCGTGCCGTGGCCGGCAGGTGCCGATGCACACCGGAAGTGCTCTGCTTACTCAGTAGGTTCAGACGTGTCTCGGCGGCGCTTTCACGGATGCCGTTGCGTGCTCCGGCGGCGACGGCCCGGGCGTAGGTCGAACCGAGGCTTTCGCCGTAGCGATTACGCCGCTGCTCTGCGCCCTCGGAGCTGCTGAGGGCCTCCTGCCGGAGATGCGCGTCATCTGCTGGCTGTACGGGGCTGTCTGTATGTGTGGCCGCGGCTGCGTCAGAGGGTTTCTGTTCAGGCTGGGCATCGTCGGACACGTCGTCTTGCTGATCGTCAAGCTCGATTGCCGACCCTGTGGTGCGGGGTCGGTGGTAGGCAGCGATCAGGGAAGCCACCGTGTAGTAAGGCCGTTGGCCGTCTTCATCGTTCAGTACGGCCGCAGGCAGGCGGGGAGCAACGATGCGATGCATCCTTGGGACGTTGTCCAGATCCTTGCCCACGCCGCTGCGCAAGGCGGCACGCGCTCCACCGTCTTTGCTGATTGCGGTAATGATCTCGCTGACGAACGCGCGGGCTTGGATCAGCCACGGCGACGGGCCGTTGTGAGAAGTGACGGACGCAGACGGTCCGGGGGAACTGGTGGTCATCGGAGTTCTCCAGCAGGCAGGGGTGGTCATGCACCAGGCGTCTTCTTCGGGCGGCCTCCATAGAGCTCGATGCGCGCGTACTCACATGCCCGTGCGCCTCGTGCCGTGCCGGCTGCAGCCTGGGTGACCTGGTCATAGATGCGTTCAGCGGTGGACCGGAATGCCTTAGCAGCACCGTCGAAGTGACGCTGTTGCAGTCTTTGCCAGAACTCCGACTCCGCGGCCGGCCAGTAGTGCGCGGCCGCAGTGGCCGACCACGCGCAGTCCTCCGCCTTGGAGGCGTTGCTGAACAGCGCCCACGCCTGTTTGACAGCACGGTCCAAACGTCGGCCGGCACGCTCACCGGCGAGCCGCAGGTCTCCCACCAGCCGCGCCTGGACTGCGTCGCGTTCCTCCATCAGCTGCACGACAGGTGGAGTGATCGCGGAGACAATCTGCCTGTCCTTGGCCTGGCCCTCCTGGTCGATGCCCAGCGCCTGCACCCGCAGGCCCTCCTCGTCCTCGAAGACATCGATCGCCGTGGGAAAGACCGGTGGCCGGCGGGTCTCCACGCCGGGCGGATCGTGGAGCAGCAAAGCGTCCAGGTCACGCCACAGACCACGTCGGCAGTCGGCGTAGCGGGCGTAACGATTGCCCGCCTGGCTCGTCTGCCAGATCACGTAGTCGTCATCGCGCGGAATACGCTCGCGATAGGCCCAGGTGATGTATGCGTTCACGGTCTGAGCACCCTGCGCGCCGGGGACCAGAAGCAGCGCGTGCTGGTTGTGCCCCACCAGCTTCGACATCGGGCCGGTGACGACCCCCTTGAGCGTCAACGGGTCGGTCGGAGTGTCGCGTTCCCAGGGACAGGGATCGTCGGCGCGGACGTACTGGCGTGCCCGGTCGGGTTCCGGCAAACCGGCCAACAACGTCTCGAACAGAGTCCGACCCAGCGGGTGGTAGGACAATGCGCTGCGCAACGGCCCCGCGGTGGAGTTGGCTTCCTTCGCGCCACGCACGGTGCGCGCTGCGCAGCGCCCGGAAGGGCCGTAGTAGCGCCAGACGATCAGGTTCTGCAGCGCCTGGGCGGAGGAAACGGGGTGCGGTCGCGCATCGACACTGTGCTCGAACCAGGCGTGGTTGGAGCCCGAGGGCCTAGTGGTGATGAGCTTGTTGAGACCCGCAGGCTTGTCGCACTCCTTCGTCAGCCGCGGGTCCTGCAGGAAGGGATGAGTCGGATCGTAGAGTCGGAACCGGTCCGGGTACGCGCCGAAGTAACGGTCGATGCCGACTGGGTCGAAGCGCCCCGACTCCAGGAGGCGGTCGCGCTCTGCGTGCCAGTTGCGGGAAACGTCGAGTTCGGTGATGCGGGCGGTCAGGGCGTAGAGGATCCGATACAGCCCCGATAGCGCCGGCGCCAGGGGTATGGCCAGAGCCGCGATCTCGTGCGCCCGTAAGAACAGCTCCCTCAAGCCGACCGCGTCCGGCGGCCGACCGCTACCTCGCGCCGTGTGTGCCCACCGCACCGGAAATACCGGCTCGGTGAGCAGATCATGGAGTTCAGCAGACATGTCACCTCTACGACGATGGATTTCAGTAGGCTCGTCAACCTCCCCGCGCGAGTGGGGGTGACCCGCGTGATGGAGGCGTGTCAACGCCCGGAAACGGTGTCGTACGTACCGGCGCAGGCGGGAGTGGCGCTCTTCAGGCACGCCGCGGTGTACCCGAAGAGCTGTTGTTACGGTAGGAAGCGTGACGGTGGTTGTGTCTTACGAACTCTCAACTCCGACTGTGCTGACCGAAATTGATCGATCTCCGACCCTGCATGACCATGCGTCATCGCTTGTTGGCCGGCGCATCCGTAGGACGCTCAGCTCGCGCAGCGCCGCGCGCTTCGCCCACGACTCAGGGACCTGCTGATCCGGACCCCGCTCCCGCAGCCACCCACCTGGCAGCGGGACCGACTGCTGCACTACTGCGCGAACGTCTTCCAGTGACAGCCGTCGGTTGCTCTGCCACCCCGGCACCGGGACATCTCCCTGGGCATCCAGCGTCACCGATCCGCCGGGCTGCACATAGACGCACACTGCCCGCGCCGAGTCTGCACCCAGCCGAGTCGTGACCAGCGCCTCATCGATCACATCGCCGTCCCGGCTCAACTCGGCAAGGTCAATCATCCCGTTCGGGGGATTCACCAACGTCATCTGCGCCAGCGACTCCTCCGCAAGCACAGCCCCCCATCGCTCCGCGTCCTCCCGCTTGAGCCGGTCACGCATCGTGGCATCGCCCAGGCGGTCCGCGAAGTCTTCCGCGTAGACCTCGTCGACCAGCTCTTGCACATCACCGGGTACGGCGATCCCACGGTCGGCGTACCTCTGCAGAAGCTCGCTGGTGCGCGTCAGTAGCGCTTGGGCGTAGACCGATCCCCATGACCGTGGCGCCATGCCCCTCACCTCGTCGGTCATGGGATCCAGCACGGTGAGACGAGGGCGGTCGCCCACCCAATCAGGTCTACCGCCGTCCTCCAGCCCCAACCCGCTGCGGTCATGCCGCATACAGCGCCCCACCCGCTGCAACAGCTGGGCCAGCGGCGCCAGATCGCTGATCACGACATCAAAATCCAAGTCGAGGGACTGCTCAACCACCTGCGTCGCCACCAGCACCGACACCCGCGGCCGTCGCCGCCCCCCGACCCCCGGTTTCCCGAAGGCCCGCTCACAGGCCCGCGTAATCTCCGCCCGTCGCGCGCCCGGGTACCTCGAATGCAGCAACAGCAACCCGTCCTCCGCATCCGCCAGCGAAGGGAAAACCTCACTCAGCATGCGGAACGTCTGCTGCGCCTCGGCCACCGTCGTACAGCACACCAACGCACAGCCACCCTGCTCCACCAGTGGCCGCAACTGCTCCACCACAGCCGCATCACGCCCGAGCACACCACCACTGGACGGGCCCCACCGCACCGGGACCGACGTCACCTGGACACGACGTGACCGACTCCCCTCCACCGCACATGGCGGCGAAACATCTCCCGTCCGCCCGCTGACGTACACCCAGCCCGGATACACCGGCACCACGCCAGACGGCTCAAGATGCCCACCACCACGCCGATAGGCATCCACCAGCGACGAAGCCGTACGACCCGACAGCGTCGCAGACAACAGCACCACCGGCGCACCACAGGCACCCAGCCACTCCAGCAGACGCACCAGGAGACTGTGCATCCACGGCCCGTACGCATGGGCCTCGTCCACCACCAGGACCTTGTTCGAGAGGCCCAGCAATCGCAGTACGTTGTACCGAACCGGCAGCACACCGGTCAGCGCCTGATCGATCGTCCCTGCTGCCAAGGGTGCCAACAGCCCCCTCTTAGCGCCCCTCAACCACTCGCCAGCCGCGATCTGAGCCTGAGGATCACTCACCGTCGCTTCCGAACCACCCTGAGACCCGTTGCCGAGCGGCAACGCGTACGCCTCACTCAGCCACGCCATGCTGTGCAGCAACGTAAGCGCCCGATCACCCTCAACGTTCTGCATCGCGAAGTCCGCTACACGGCGATATATGGCATCAGCCGTAGCCATGGTCGGCAGGGCGAAGAACACCCCCGAAGAGCCCGCAGCACGGGCCATCACCGAGGCGGCATGCAAGGCCGTTTCGGTCTTCCCATCACCTGTCGGGGCGGTCACCAACAGCAGACCCGGACCGTCCGCCAGGGCCGGCAACCTCTCAGCCACCGAAGCCTGCAGCTGATTCGGCGCAAACGGAAACTGCTCCCCGAACGGCCGCTCCGGAAAGCCCGCCACACCCAGCCCAGCTTCCGCCACCAGCGGCATAGCCCCTGAGACGGCCTTCGTCCAATGCGCCTGCAGAGCTTCATCGGTTGCATGCCACCCGGCCCCTGGCAGCCGAGCCGCAATCGCCTCCTCCTGACTGGCCAGCCAGTCCGCAACCACCACTAACCCCAGCACGACCACGGCCGCTTGCGCAGGAAGGGGAGCCGGCGGCACATCATCCGGGCCACAGCCCGTCAGCCGTCGCACCGCCGCGGCGTGAGAGCCCCGCTGGCCCCGCCAACCGGGACCTCCCAGCTCACGAGCGTAGGTACCGGGGTTACGGAGTTCTTGCCCTCTCAGTGGACGGTGCACCCGCCCGTGATGGCCGCCGAGCAACTGCGCCACCTGATGGTGAACTGATTGCCGGAGCCTCTTCGACGCCGGGTAGCCCCAACTATCGAAGATCTCCGTAAGTGCCCATTGTGTTGCGATGTCATGCGGAAAGGGCTGGCCCTCGATGCCCGGCTCGTGCCCGTAAGAAGCGTCACCACTCAACGAGGCGTAACGCTGCGGAACCTGTGCCTGAAACGGAGGGATGATCTTTCCGACGTCGTGCAGTCCGGCCCACAGGCAGACCAGCCGCCGGCACCGGTCTTCGGGCATCTGCATCGCCTCAGCCAGGCGCTCGCGGGCCGCCGCAGTCAGCGTCCGATCCCACAATTCCCCAGCCGTTGCCGCCGTATCCAATAAGTGGCAAATCACTGGATATGGCCGGAGTAGTCCCCTTTCTTTTCCCCACAGCCGTGCATCGACTGCTCCACTCGCCATCTTGCTCCCATCGCCCGCGAACCCGCGAAGAAGAAGTGCCTCAAGGGATAGCACCCAGTACTGACAGTGTCCGTCCTTCCAGTCGCTTGAACGTCAATAACTCCCTTGCGTGCTGGGGCATCCGGGGCCGCAGGCGGACTACTCGACGGCCGGCTCTGGTGCGTGGTACGCCGCTTTGCTCGGGTCGGCGATCGTCGGCGTGCCCTGAACGGGGCATCGCGGTAAGTTGCACTAGGTGAACAGCCGCCGCTTCTTGATTAAAGGAAATGCAAAGTCGATGTGGCGTCGCAGGTCGTGAAGGGTGCTCTCTGCGCAGGCGGAGGTGATCCGCAGGCCGCCAGGTAGCCATCCACTGCTAGTCGGTGCTCTCTGCGCAGGCGGAGGTGATCCGGCTCGTAGCTGATGAGGATCGGCTTGGTGCGCGTGCTCTCTGCGCAGGCGGAGGTGATCCGTCGGTGGGGTCGACCTGGCTGAGGTGCCGGTCGTGCTCTCTGCGCAGGCGGAGGTGATCCGCCCGTGACGATGGATGCGTCGCGGCTGCTGATGTGCTCTCTGCGCAGGCGGAGGTGATCCGGACGGGGTCGAGGGCTCCGCCGGATCCCCGGGGTGCTCTCTGCGCAGGCGGAGGTGATCCGTGGCGTGATGACGAGGCCAACCACGGAGCAGCGTGCTCTCTGCGCAGGCGGAGGTGATCCGCTGTACCCGCCGTACTTCACGGCCACGTACAGGTGCTCTCTGCGCAGGCGGAGGTGATCCGGTCTCCGATCGCTGCTTGGCGAGGTCAGAGAGGTGCTCTCTGCGCAGGCGGAGGTGATCCGGGTCGCCCTCGGCCTGGGTGTACTCGGCGTCGGTGCTCTCTGCGCAGGCGGAGGTGATCCGCACCCGTCCGCTGCGAGTCGGGACCCGGCGGAGTGCTCTCTGCGCAGGCGGAGGTGATCCGGTCTGCCGCAGAGCCCGGGCGCCGCCGTCGTCGTGCTCTCCGCGCAGGCGGAGGTGATCCGGTGACGGTGACGGCGGTGCCCGGGTGGAGGCCGTGCTCTCCGCGCAGGCGGAGGTGATCCGATGCTTGACACCGGAGTGAGCCAGGCCGAGGCGTGCTCTCCGCGCAGGCGGAGGTGATCCGCAGACGTACGACCAGACGCGCACCCTCAACGCGTGCTCTCCGCGCAGGCGGAGGTGATCCGGCGTCACGTGCACCGAAAGCGTGGGGTCGCCGGTGCTCTCTGCGTAGGCGGAGGTGATCCGCCGGCGGATCGGAGGGCCCCGCAGCAGCAGGAGTGCTCTCCGCGCAGGCGGAGGTGATCCGGTGGTGATGTCCGCGCCGGTTGTGCCGAGGACCGTGCTACCGACTCCTTGCTCGATCGCCTGCAGCTCCCGGTAGGCGGACCGGGAAGCCTGGACGGTCTTGTGGTCGAGGTCGTCGACCTTCCAGGCGGCGTCCACGATGAGGGCAGCCATCTGGCCGTGCGGGCTGAGGAAGTTGTGCCGGGCCAGCAGGTCGGCGGGACGGTCGACTCCGAGAGCGTCGGCGACGAGCCGTGTACGGAGTCCCGGCGGGGTGGAGGGAGACATGAACATATTTCGTGCGGTGCTGTGCAAAGAGCTGGGGGTCACGAGCGGGTGCGGTCGGGACCGTGGCTGCGCGGTGGGAGCCGCAGGCGTCTGCGGACGACTTGTGGGTGCTGATCGCGCCGCCGCTGCCGTCCTGCCCCAAGCGATCGCCGGGGTCGTAGCCGGTGTCGGACCGGTCCTCCGCCGGCTTGAGCAGAAGCCCGACGTGGCCGGTAGCCAGGGTGTGCACGTCGTACGGATTGTCGGGCGTCAGGGTGTCAGGGCGTCAGGTTCGGCGATCAGGTGGTCCTGCATGGCAACGGGAAGCGACCGGTCGTCGGCGAGACGGATGTAACGGATGTAGGTGGGTGCGGGCGATGGTGCCGCAGGTGTCGGCATGGGCCCGTGCGTCGGACATCATCACCGCTGGGGAGAGTCGTCCGGTTGCAGGATCGCCCCTAGGATGAACGGCGTACGGTCAACACGGCTTGACGGTGCCGGACGGACAGGACAACGGGGGGACAATGACCAGCCCGAGCCAGGCCCCAGAGCAGAGCAAGGCCCATGAGCCGCATCCCTACATCGGGGGGCGCAATGCCGTGCTGCGCGCGCTCACCGGGTGGCGGATGGAGTGGCCGGGTGCGCCTCGGGTCGTCATCCTGACTGGGAGTCCGGGCACCGGGTGTTCGCGGCTGCTCACGGGGTTCCTGATGCTCTGCGATCCGGAGCATCGCAAGGGGATCGAGCTGGACGCGCTCGATCCGGCGACCGTGCCTCCGGACCTGCCCGCACCCGCGGTGCCGAGCGTCGCCGGGCTGACGGCAGCGCAGACCCTGTGGCTGCTCGCCGATCACTACGAATTGTCCGCGACCCGCACCGCCGACATCTTCCCCGAACTCGGTCAACTCCCGTTGTCCGGACGGCCGGTGACGATCGTGGTGCCGGATGTGGATCGGGCCGGTCCGGTGCGGGGGGCGGGTGAGCCCGCGCGCGTGGTGCGGGACGTGCTGAAGCCCCTCGCCGCCGTCGAGTCCATACGCCTTCTCGCCGACGTGCCCCGGGAGTTCGCCGTCGAGCTCGCCGAGGGCCTGCCGCCCGGCGTGGCCCAGATCATCGACCTCGACGCACCCGAGTGGGCCGACCCCGAAGGGCTTGTGCTGCAGGCCGAGGCGCTGCTCACTCCCCAATTCGGCGCCCCGGAGCTGCCGTTCACGACCGAGCCTGACGCTCGACGCGCGCTCGCCGAGGCGATCGCCCGGCACGCGGGAGACGGCGCGGGCAGCCGCCTGACCGTGCATCTCGCCGTGCGGTCGATCCTGATGCACCCGGAGGGGTTCGACCCGGCGGATGCGAGCCAACTGCCCGGCAGCGTCGGCGAAGTGCTCGATCTGCACGCCGAGCGACTCGACACCCACCCCCGCACCCTGCGGCAGATCCTCGCGCCCCTCGCCCTTGCCGAGGGCGACGGCCTGCCCGTGCACCTGCTGACCCCGCTCGCCTCCGCCGTCGCCGAGCGGGACATGAGCGAGGACATGGCACGGGGCATGCCGCTCGTCGCCCCCTTCATCCGCCCCATCGAGAGGGACGGCGAAGGCATCCCCGAGGACGAGCGGACGCTCATCGGATTGCAGCACCCGGGCATCGGCGAGGCCGTTCGGGCAGGCATTCCGGATGTTCCGGGCGCTCAGGCGCGTATCGCCATGGAATTGCTGGAGGCCGTACCCCATCAGGACTGGGCGAAGGCAGGGGCGTACGTTCGCGATCGCATCGCGGGACACACCCTGGAGGCCGGTTTGCTCCCCCGGCTCCTCACCGACCCCGGCCTGTTCGCCCACGCCGATCCGGTGCGGTTGCGCGCCGCGGTGGAGGCCGTACCCCCGGAGCAGCTGGACGCACCGGCGCGCACATATCTGCGTACGGCCCCGCTGCTCACCCGCACCCAGGCGCCCGCCATCCTTCGGGCGGCGCTCCTGGAGACCGCGTTCGTCGAAGACGGACTGCCGGAGTACGCGGCGGTGTTGCGCCGCATAGTGCCCGAGCTTCCCTGGCACACCCTGTGGAGCGTACCGGTCGCCGGGGTCGATGCCGTGACCGTCGGAAAACTGCCCCCGTCCGCGGTCGCGTCGGACAGCGCCGCGGAGGCCCCTGCCGAGCAGGAGCCTGCGGAGTCGGCTCCGCTCGCCGTCGCCGTGAGCGTGGTGCCTCAAGGCACCCCGGGTTCAAGCCCGTTGAAGGCCGACGATCCCAAGGCCCCCGCCGTGCTGGTGCAGGACCTCGGCACCGGCTCCGTCATCGATGCCGACCCGGCCCAGATCCTGCGCCCCTCGGATGACGAGCGTGCCACGGGGCCGCTCGGGTTCAGCCGCGGTGCCGACTATGTACGCGTCTGGCGTCGCGGCGAGCAGAAGGGCGACGAGACGGTCGTCACGGCCCTGATCTCCGCCACGCCCTTCACGGGAACCGACCTCTCCCCCGACGGCATCCTCCTCGTTGCCACGGAAAGCGGTGTGAAGGCGCTGCAGATCCGCCCGGCGTAGCCCTATGCCCGACCGCCATAGCCCTATGCCACGACCGCCGTAGCCCTATGCCACGACCGCTCGGCGCACCGTACCCGACCTCCGGGCAGCCGAGCCCGAGCCCGAGCCCGTACAGGCCCCGAGCCCAAGCCGGAAGCCGCACGGGCTCCACAAGCCCCCGGGCCCGATGCCCACCCGACCGCCCCTGACACCCACCCACCGCAGACCGTTAGCCTCGAAGGCTCAAAGCCCCGGAGCCCCGGAGCCCCGGAGCCCCGGAGCCCCGGAGCCCCGGAGCCCCGGAGCCCCGAAGCCTCTCGAAGGCGCCCGCCCGCATCAGACCGCCTGCACCCAGGCCCACTCGGACGAGGGCCGCGCAGCGCCCGGCATCGACCCCGGCCGCACCGGCCCCGTCCGCCCGAAGACTCGAAGGGAGTTCCCGTGATCAGCCAGGAGCAGGCGCTCGCGACCGCCGAGGGGTGGCTCAACCCCGAGGGACAGGAGCGCCGTGAGGTGCGGATGCAGGAGTTCGATCTGGGCTGGGTGGTGTGGGCCGCGGCCCCGCCGATCGAGCGTGACCCGGTCACGGGCAAGCGCCGGCCGCCGGCCACGATCGGCCACTCCTGCGGTGTGGTCGACCGCCGCACCGGCGAGCTGAGCACCTGGCCGTCCGTGCCGGTCGAGGAGGTCGTGCGGATGTATCAGCAAAAGCACGGCGGCGGCCAGGAGACCGCGCCGCCCGCGCAGCCGCCGGTCACCGGCCCCGGCAACACCACGGTCATCACCTACGTCGACCCGCGCACCGGCGAGGAGACGAGCCTCTTCAAGAACTCCGCCCCCGGTCTGCCGCACTCCGAGTTCCAGGCCATGGCGGAGATCCAGAGCCTCGGCGTCCCCGCGCAGAACGTGGTCGCGATCCACACCGACCTCAGCTCCAGCCTGCTCCCCGGCGGGTACCCGGGCCGGCTGATCGGCCGTGTCTACCCCAACGCCCGGTTCTCCTGCACGCAGGAGTACGGCCTGCGGGGCGAGGAGCGCGCCGAGGCGATCGCCGGGCTGCTCCAGCACGTCGAGATGATGCACCAGATCGCGGGACAGCAGCCGCCGCCACGGCCTCACCGCGCCCCGGTGCCGACCGACGTCGAGCCCGCCGAGCCGCTCCGCGATGTTGCCCTGGGTCGCGAGCTGACAGAGGCCTTCGGCGCTGACGGCGTACGTCGCTACGACGCCGACGATGTGGCGGCCACCCCGCTCCCCGAGGCCACCAAGGCCACGCTGACATGGGCCGGGCTTCCGACCGACATCCCGTTCTTCTTCACGGCCGACAGCCCGGAGGTGGAGCTTCCGGCCGGCCTGTTCGGGAATGCCGCCGCGCATCTGCGCGAGGTCGGCTCCCAGGCGAGCGCCGACTCCCTCGCGTTCCTGGAGGGTCACGTCAGGATCGGCACCGACGGGGTCGCTCTGATCACCGTCCAGTGCACGGGGTCCGATCTGGAGGGTGAGCCGGTCGGCCAGCTCTGGGCCGTCACTCCGGAAAACGGCGCGGGCCGCCGCGTCAACGCCTCGGTGTCCGCCTTCGCCCGCTCCCTCGCGCTCCTGGACACCACGCGCGAGGAGATGATCGCGCTCGACCCGATCATGGCGGGCAGGGCCGTCGCCGACTTCCAGGAGCAGCTCGTCGCCATCGACGCATCGGCCCTGGACGACCCGAGGAACTGGTGGTCGGTGATCGTCGAGCAGATGTGGCACGGGTTGTTCTGATCGACCCCCATCGCTTGGAGGCGCGGCGCGTTGCCGACAACGCGCCGCGCCTCTTCGCGTACGTACGAATTCTGTACGCGCACTTGAGGCAGCCCACGCCGTGCACCAAGTGTGGATGGGGGATACGGAGCGGGAGGCGGGCTACATCGGGCGCCGGGACATGCGCTACAACCCGCGGCTCAACGGACGCGCCTGATCGGACGGCCAGGACGGCCAGGACGGCCGCGACAGTCAAGACGGGGAGGGAGTACCGGACCATGGGCCGACGCTACGAAGTGGACGGCTACACCGCCGAGTTGGACGACGACTTCCGGGTCGTCTACCGCAATCCACGAGGCAAGAAGCTTCAACAGGTACCGGACCGGCTCGCGGACACCGAAGGCGTACGCCGGCTGTATCGGCTGCGGCGGGCGCTCACGAAACACCGGAGGGACGCGCGCGTGCAGGCCGAAGCCTGGGCCACCGCGGGCACGCGCGTGCCCCTGGCCCTCGCCGAGTCCGATGCCGAGTGGCGCGAGGCACTCGATGACGCCGGCGTCGACCTAGCGGCTGACCTGCCCGCATCGGATGCCGACGAGGACGAGGCGACGCTGATCGCCCGGACGTACATCCACCCCGACGGCCACACCATGACGCTCCTCATGAAGGCCGCCCCCTTCGCACACCACTGGGACGCGCTGCTGGCGTCGCAGGAGGAATGGGAGCTGACGGACACCTTCGCGACCGGCATTCGGGCTCCGGGGGACGCCGGGGACAGTGAACTCCCCTTCCCCGAGCGGCTGATGGCGGCGCACCCCGGCCGGGAGCAGGAGGCCCTGGAGGCCGCCTACGCCTTCGGCTGGAGCCTCTGGGGCAGCCCAAGTCTCTACAAGTCCATCCTGGACGACGACTTGGAGAACCTGGCCGCGACGGCACCCAGGTTCCTCCCCGCCTTCCTCGACGAACTCGCCGACATGTGCCTGAAGGAGGGCGGAAAGCACAAGGAGTACGCCACCGGGTACTTCACGCGCGCCAGGAACGCCGAACGTGAGCACCACACCAAGCCCGACGAGCGATGGCTTGACGCCCGATACGCCACCTTCGCGGACCATGGAGCGCTGGCCAGCGGGGCGGTACGCGCGCGTGCCAAGGAACTGGCTCCCCGAGGCGCGGTGGTTTCGCCGGACCAACTCTGGCGATTCCGCGACGTACTCGTACGGCGCGTACACACGCCCCACGACCTGTATCCGGGCATGGCCGCGGATCTGCTCAAGGTGGCCCGGGCGGCGGGAGCGAATCCCGAGTCCGAAGTGGCCGCACTGCTCGAGGACATCGTGCCGAGGGTCGGGCTGTGCGCGGGCGACACGGACAAGTTCTGGGTCGACGCCCTGAAGGGGAAGGCCCTGGAGCTGCTGGTCGAGCGACGCCCGGAAACGGTGCACGACGTACTGCGGCTGATCCCCGACGACGCGAACAGCGCGGAGGACTGGCTGTCGCTGCTCCGACGCAGCGGCGCCCTGGCCCTGGTGACGGGCGAGCGGCCGGGGCTCCCCGCCGGTGAGGCCGCCCGCCTGCTGCACGACTGGCTGGCGAGCGAACCGACGTGGCGTGTGCGTAGTGACGAGCTGTACGACCTGGCGGTGCGCCTCGCCCCACGCCTGGCGGCCGACGACGTCCCGGTGCGCCTGCCCTATCCCGGTTCCGATCCCGCGCCTGACCACGGGCGGGCCCCCATCCCGCTCGACCTGGCGGACGAACTCCTCGAACACGGCGTGCCGTTGGCCGACCCTCCGCCGAAACTGGGCAGTCCGGGCGCCGCCCACATGCTCGTCCACCGGCGCCCGCACCTGACCTGGCTGCTCGCAGACCCGCGCTTCGCCCGCGAGCTGCGCGGCGGGCTCGACAGCGAACTCGAGCTGGAGGGGCTACCGGAGGCAGGGATCTCGTATCACCGTTACTACCGCCCGCATCACGCCACCGAACTCGACAGCTGGCAGAGCACCCCCGGCATCTGCCGCACGCCTCTGGGCCGTGAGGTGCTGCGCGTCTGGCTGGACCGCCAACGCGCACGTCTGCGCACAGGCCTCGACCTGAACGGTCTCGTGCGCGTGCTCGCCCCCTTTGTGCATGTCGGCGGGGCCGTCGACGAGCTGCTCAAGGACGAGGCGGCGGCGCGGGAGTTCACGGCGGTGGACGTGGTCGCACTGGTCCTGGCCGACCTTCCGATCCAGGCCGATCGTCCGGCGGTCGAAGGGCTGATGGCCACGATGCGCCCCGAGGACCTGATCGGCCTGAGGCCCATGCCTGACCTGCGTACACGGATCGACCAGACCCTGCCCGACCTGTCCGAGGTACAGGTGGCCCAGGCCTGGAAGGCGCTCCAGACAGGGGTCAACTGCCAGGAAGGGCTGAGGCGCCTTGTCGCGCGCCTCTCCGGCTGATACGCCGACACCGATGTGTCCCTTGTTGTGTCCCTTGTTGTGTCACTCGTTGTGGAGGACGTACGACCACGCGGGCTGCTCGCCGCCCCTCTCATCGGCTTCGGCCAGTTCCCCCAGGACCCAGTAAGTGATCTGTCCCCGCTCGGAGTTGCCTGGAGGAAGGAGGGCACGGGTGCGGAGCCCGGTGACCCACAGTGCGACCATGGTGAGGAAGCTCTCCAGGCTGCGTGCAGCGGGCAGCCCGGCCAGATACTCCTCGTCGGGCCCGGTCGGGACGCGCAGGATGTGTCCGGTGGGCCCGTCGATGACGATTTCGCCCCCCATCCACTTGCCGATCTGGAAGAAAGGCCCGCGTTCCGCCACGGGTTCGACGTCACCCGGCCAGCTCACCTCGTCGAAGAGGTCGACTTCCCAATTCCCGTACGGCAGTAGCGCCATGGCGCCCTCGTTCATGTCCGGCAGGCCGAACTCGGTGCAGAGCTCGCGAGTAGGCTGATGGGTCAACTCATCGGGAAGTTCCTCGGATTCGGCCTCGTAGATGTCGTCTTCGCCGAAAAGCGCGATCAGGTCTCTGTGGTTCGGGGGCGTGGCATCAATGGGGCGGCTTGGGCCCGCGTCCGCGTAATCCCAGGACAGGGGCTGTTGCCGGGAGCCGAAGGTGTCCGAGGGGACCACGCCGTCCGCTGATTGGATGGCGATCAGCCCCAGGTTGCCCCCGAACACGACGACATTGCCCACGGTCAGTGAGGTGCAGGGAAGCAGGAATGCGTTTTTGCTTCGAGGAGGGGACGACGAGTCGAACAACTCGCGGAGGTGTGTGGGATGCCTGGAACTCTCGCCGGCCTGTGAGGCCGATGGGGACGGTGTCGTAGTCGACGGGGGAAAGGCCAGGTCCGTGCGATGTTCCTGCGGAATCTCATCCTGCTCCCAGGGGCCTGCGACGAGCTCACCCGTCTCCAAGTCCCGGATGGAGACATACGGTTGCGGCGATCCGTCTACCGTACGCTGCTGCAACCCGGCAATGGCGGACCGCCCCTGCCGGCGCACTTCCGCCAGCCTGACGAACCTGCCCGCTTCGAGGAAACGGGCATGGTATCCACCCGGCGGCCGCCAGTGGGCCCACTTCGTACGCCAGGGAAGTGAGACACCGGACGAAGCCACGGACGACGCGAATTCGAGATCGTCGCGCGACCAGGCCATCAAATGCAGCCAGGAAGCCCACTCACCCTGACTTTGCGGTACAACTCCCCATCCCCACAAATGAATTGCATCGGCGGCGGGACTGTTTCCGGGGATGACGAAGCTGCGGCTTCGCGCCGAGTCCATGAGTGCGGTCTGCGGTAGATGGGCCACCGTACGTCCATCGCACAGGAGTTCTTCGTACGTCCCCGCCTGCACGGCGTGCATGGCGAGCCCAGTGGCCGCGTACAGGCCGACGGCACCGTGCTTGGCCCACCCCTCGGGGTGGCGAAATCCCGGAGCCGAGCGCATCAGCCAGGCAACCACATGCCTATTGACACGGGAGAGTTCGGCGGATTCGACCTCCCGACGCAAGGCCTCGGCCAGGCCCTCGTCGACGAAGGAAACCCCGAGAGGCCCGAGCCGAAGAATTCCGGACTCTTCCCTCGCGAATTGAGCGAGTTCGTCTTCGGATGCCGCTTCACCGGTCAGCGCGGTGACGAGTTGGACCCAGACAGGGACGGGTACGAAGCGGGGCTCGGCCAGTGCCAACGCCCGCACCGCAACAGACTCTGTCACCGCCGGCAGAGACTCGACGGCCGACGCAGACAGCCGAAACACCGCCCTGGGATCAACGCGGGCCGGCAGCAACTCGGGAACCACATGGACCACCACGGCCAACTTGCCACGCGTCAGCCACGGAAGGGTCCGGGTCACCAACCGCTCGGACTCGTACGACCGCCGTGTCGGCCCGGCACGATGGGCGTTGACGACCAGCAGCAACCGCTCCTCGGGCCATGCGCCGAGCGCGAAACGCCAGTCGTCCCGTTTGTCCGCGGACAGATCGACTCCGAGCGCCGTGAGGGACTGCTGCATGACCTGCTCGGCGGTGAGACCGGTGGCGTCGACGACGACACTGCCGGGCACGTGGTCGTGTGTCTCCCGCATGACGGCCGAGGCGTCATGGCCGTCCGAAGCGACAAGAAAGGCCACCTGGCCGCCGAGCCCACCCTCACGCCACCATGCGCCGACGCGACCGGCGACCTCTTCCTCGGGGATTCCGGGGATTCCGGGGGTGTCGGCGGTTGGCTCGGGCATGGTCCTCCTCAGTTGCGCGATGACTCCTCGACCCTACGCGTGGTGGGCGGTGGCGGAATCAGGCCGGGGCAGTCGCGACGCGGCGCAGCACCACGTCCCAGTCGTCCTCGCTCGGCCAACCCGCCAAGTCGGCGAGCTGCCATGTCTCGTCGCCCACGGGGAAGGTCTCACCGATGCGGAGGATGTGAGTCTGCTCCTCGGTGGCGAAGGTCGCGAGCCGAACCCTGACCGAGGCGTCGGACTCCCTGTAGATATCGCTCACTGAGAACCTCGCGTTCTCGGACTTTCGCTGGATCCCGTGCCAGAGATGAATCGTGTCGGCATTACTCACTTCTCATCCCCCATGACGCGTACTGGTTGCTGCAGTTTTTCATGAACTCCTCAATGGTCAGCGGCCGGGGCAGTCGCGACGCGGCGCAGCACCACGTCCCAGTCGTCCTCGCTCGGCCAACCCGTCAAGTCGGCGAGCTGCCATGTCTCGTCGCCCACGGGGAAGGTCTCACCAATGCGGAGGATGTGAGTCTGCTCCTCGGTGGCGAAGGTCACGAGCCGAACCCTGACCGCGGCGTCGGACTCCCGGTAGATGTCGTTCACTGAGAAGCTGGCGTTCTCGAGATTTCGCTGAATTCCGTGCCAGAGGTGAATCGTGTCAGCACTCACTTCTCATCCTCCAAAGACGCGTACTGGTCGCTGCAGTATTTCATGAATTCCTTGATGGTCAGCGGCTCGGGATGGTCCTTGTTGTGTGGATTGCGCAACTGAATCAGGCCCTTGTCGTCGACCGAGACGATCTCGTAGGCGTGGGAACTCCGGAGGCCCTTCTCCATCTTGTTCTCCACACCCGTGCCCTTGGGGACGGTGCCGATAACGACCGGCCTGCCGCTTTCCGTGAGTTCCCGCAGGTGGGCCAGGAGTTGCTTTTCCGGGCTGCGGCCGTGCATATCGTACTGCGTCGGGACATCGTGGTTCTCCGACGTACGTCCCGTGATCTGGGCCAGCAGTTCGGCACGGTCGCCCGATGTGGAGCCATGGGTGATACGGGAGTAGCCCGTCAGCAGGTTGCCGTCGAAGTCCTTGTAGCGGGGGAACTGCGACAAGTGCTCGCGCTCCTTGTCGTCCCAGAATTGGTCCAGGCCCGCGATGGCCTTCTCCATGATCGCTGGCCAGGCCACACCCACGTCGTTGGCGTTGGCGTAGGCGGTGATGGTGGGGAAGTCGCTGTACACGGGCACGTCGGGAGTGACCCGCACGGTCAGGATGCGCCCGGTCGGAGCCTGGTTGCCGTACCTGTTGCGCGCGACCTCGTGGAAGCGGACCTCGTAGTTGCCGTCCTCCGTCTCGCGAATCATGTCCTGGAGGAGATCCGGGTACCTGCTCGCGACGGCTCCCATGGTGGCGATGATGCCGCAGTCACCGATTGCACCCTGTTGCGTCTGCTCACGCGACGGAGGCCCGTCGAACAGCGGCACGCGCGTCCCATCGGGACGGTCCAGCGGAGTGCCGTAACGGTCGGGCTGGTGCTCCGGCAGCTTCTTGTAGTTGCCGAACTGCGGCTGGTTCACCTCAGTGGTGATCTCGGTGGGCTCGGCCGGGCCTGACTGGGTGAGCGACTGCCAGACCCGCTTGAACCGGCCTCGCCTTTCCGGCTGGTTGTCCGAGGCGGGGGAGCCTTCGCGAGGCTCGTCGGCGGATGGGTTCGGGGCGCCGGCCTGCTCGCCCGCCACCGTGGTGGCGGTGGTGAGGCGCGGGGCATCTGCCGCGCGCGTGAGTTCGGTCTCCGTCTGCGAAACGTCGCGGTGTGAGCGCTGTGAGTCCGCCGGCGCGGATGTTCCGTTGTCCGCAGTCCCGTTCTCCGCAGTCCCGTTGTCCACAGGGGAGTTGGCGCTCGCGGGGTCTGCCGAAGGTGTGCGCCCGCTATCGGTCGGGTTGGTGGTCGGCGTGCCTGCGGGGTCGGCGGAGGGACGGCGGTCCGTGCCTGCGGGGTCGGCGGGGGGACGGCGGTCCGTGCCTGCGGGGTCGGCGGGGGGACGGCGGTCCGTGCCTGCCGGGTCCGATGGGGGTGTGCGGTTGGGGTCCGTGGGATTGGACGGGCCCGACTGAGGAGCCTGGGTGGGCGGTGTGTTCTGGTCGGGCGTTGGGGCCGGCGGTGTGTTCTGGCCCGGATTCGCCAGCGTCTGTGTCAATTGATCGACGAAGTTCAGGTGCTGCTGGATCTCCTGGTCCATGAGTTGGCGGTTGGGCGTCTTGTAGCCGTCCAATTCCTTCTTGATCTCGGCCTCGGTCTTGCCCTGGTCCCGCAGGGCGGCGCGCTCCTGCTCCAGCAACTCCTTGCGCTGAGGGTCGACCCGGTACGTCGTGCTGTAGTACACGGGCACCCCGTCCATCGCGTCGGAGTCGCGAATGGTCTTGGAGCAGTCCGCATGCCCGGACATGTCCTTGCGCAGACCGCAAGGTTCCCGCTCGGTGTACAGACCGGCGATCTTGTACTTGGGCTTCCCCTCGGCTTCCCTGCTGTTGTTGAGCTGGTCGACCCACTCCAGGATGTGACCTTCCGAGTGCCGTGGACGCACGGCATCCGAGGCGGCCGGGACCGAGGAGTCGATGATGTAGTGGCTCTCGCCGCGCTCGTCGACGACCTCCACCACCGCGTAGTTCTTGTCGGAGAAGTCCGGGGAGTTGCGCTCCGTCTCGTCCAACAGATCCCTGAGGTCCTGCGGGGCGTTGTCCTTGGGGCGAGCCGAGGCTTCCCGTCGGGTGGATGCCACGGACTCGTGATGGTCGTGCGCCGGGTCGATCTTCTGACGCTTCTTGGGCGGGGCGTCGGCGTACGGATCGTTGTTGGGCGCGGGTTCCGGGCTCGCGCCCACCGCGTTGTTCGCGTGGAAGGAGTGGCTCATCCGGCCCAAGGTCGCGAGCGCGGCGTACCGGTCACCGTCGTTCATCTGCGACCACGCCGGGTCGAGATGACGGCGCAGATCGCTGTCCGTGAAGTTGGTCGCCGGCATCGAGACGTTGTCCCGGTGCGCCCGCAGCGTCTCTTTGTGCTCCTTCTTCGCCTCCGCCAAGGCGTTCTTGGCGTCGTTCAGTCTCTGCTCGGCAGCCGCCCGCCCCGCCTGATCGGCCTTCTTCAGCGCCCTCTTGGCGCTGTCGGTCTCCTTCTTGGCGTCGTCAAGAGCCTTCTTGGCGTCGCGGACGTGCTGTGCGGACTCTGCATGCTGCTGCCGTCGATCCAGGGACTCCTGCAGCAGATTGTGCAAGGGGGAGGGGGAGGTGGGCGGGTTGCCCTGGGGCTCGGCCCAGGCCCGCATCTGCTGCTGGACCGGCGTCAGATCAATCCGTCGTACCGCGTGCTCCCGCCGGAGATCCTGCTGTGATTGATCCGGAGGGAGGTTCGCATGCTGCTGGTCCGGGGCTTCCGGGTTGGGGAGGCTCTGGTTGCGCCGCTCGCGAGTGGCTTCCGCACTGGGGTCGTTGGACCCAGGGGTCGCACCGGCCGGGCGCTGGGGCGATGTGTGGTCCGTACCGGCAGGTGTGGTCTGGCTCTGGTTGTGCGTGGTGGGCTGGTTGGTGGTCGCGATGGGTCGACGGTTGGCGTCCAGCGGGATCGCGAAGACGCCGTTGTTGCCGTTGTGGAGCGGGGTGGTGCTGCTCTGGCCCGTCTGCGGATCGGCGTAGACAATCTGGCCGTTGTGGTTGACCACGTTCCAGGCGTGGGCACGGCCGTCGGCGTTCTGGGTGATGATCACGGCCTGTGAGCCGTGGCCCTCGTTGAGGAGGGCGGTCTCCAGGTTGTTGTACGCGTCGCGGCCGTCACCGAAGTCGTCGAACTGGGCGCCCAGAGCGTTCTCGATACGGTCGCGGCCGCCCGGCTCGGGGGTATCGGCGGGGGTGCCGTCCTCGTTCGGGCTGCGGCGGGCGGCGACCGTGGGGCTGCCCGCGTACGAATCGACGAACGCCAGTGCTCCGTCAGGGCAGTTGACGTCGCGCCCGGACTCGTCCGGGTTCTGGCCGCGGATGTCGTCGAGCCAGGTGCCTTCGCGCGGGTCAGGAGCATGCTGGAACGAGCCGTCCTCGTTGCGCGGGAATCCTTCCTGCTGCGCACGGTTGTCGGCGTCGGTGGGGTCGTCGTAGCCGTCCGGCGGGCCGGAGGGGCGCGTTGCGGTGGACGGGAAGACCGGTTCTCTCGTCTCCGTCTCCGACTCCGACTCCGCTGGCTGGTCGGTGTCGTGAGGGGGCTGGGTGTCCTGGGTTTCCTGGGTGTCCTGGGAATCTTGAGGGGCTTGAGATTCCTGGCTGTCCTGCGTGTCCTGCGCGTCCTGAGTGTCCTGCGCGTTTTCGGGCTGCGGGCTGTCCTGGTCCGTCGCGTCCGAGTCCTGGGTCGCTTCCGAGTCCCGGTCCGTGGTGGAGTCCGTGTCCGGGGTGGTCTCGGATACCTGGTCCGGGTTGGACTCCTGGTTGGCGTTCGTGTCCGGAGAGGTGTCCTCGTTCTGCGGTGATGTTGCCTCCGGGGTCGACGTCGTCTCCGGGGTCGGCGTCGTTTCGGGGGTCTGCGTCGTCTCCGGCGTTGTGGAGGATTCCGGCGTCGTCGACGGCGGTGCTGTGTCGGTGCTGCCGTCGTTCGTGTTCTGTTCGGCGGTCGAGTCGTCGTTGTCGGAGGGCGTCTCGTCAGTGGACGGCTCAGTGGACGGCTCAGTGGACGGCGAGGTGTTGGACGGTCCGTCCGACTGAGCGTCGGGAGTCGACTGATCCGCCGACGAGTCCGGGCCCGGGCTGTTGTTGGTGTCCGGAGTGCTCTGGGTGGACGGTTGAGGCGTCGATGGGGTCAGGAAGTACGGAGTGATCGGATTCCGATTGGCGTCCAGCGGGGTGTAGAAGACCTCTTGGGCGCCCAGGTGAATCGGATTCTCGCTGACGACGCCTGTTTGCGCGTCGACGAACAGGACCTGGCCGTTGTGGTTCACCGCCGCGAAGGCATGGCCGCCACCGCCGGGCCAGTTGACGCCGATCACGGCTGCCGAGCCATGCCCGGCCTGCGACAGCTCGTAGGCGATACGTGCGTACGGGTTGGGATGGTCCTTGCCCGCATACGTGCTGGGTGCACCGGCCCAACGCGCCTGGTTGGCGACCGAGTCGCGCTCCGCGGAAAAAGTGTTGAGGCTGCCGTCCGCATTGAGGTCCAAGGTGCGCGGGGCGGACACCGTCGGGCGGCCGAACCATGTCTCAAGGAACGAGCGGGTGCAGTCGGCGCAGTTGTTGGACCGGCCGGGCACCCCCACGCCGCCGTCGTTCTGCAGAGCGGCCCAGTTTCCTTGCCGCGGGTCCGCGTACACCTGCGGGGTGCCGTCGGGGTTCCTCGGGTGGGCGTTTTCGAGGTCCTGCTGATGGGCGGGGTCGGGTGTGGTCAGGCCTTCGTGCGGAATGTTGAGGTCGTTACGGATGTCCGAAAGGTTGTCTGCCTGGGGCGGAGGCGGAGGCGCTGTGGGTTGCTCGGGCGCGCTGTCGTCAGCGGGGGGCTGGTTCTGATCGGGCGTCTGGTCGGTGGCGTCCGGCTGCTGATTGTCCGGCTGCTGATTGTCCGGCTGTTGGTTGTTCGGTGCCGGCATCCCCTGGTCGTTCGGCGTGGAAGTGGGGGACTCGGCCGGTGAGTGCTGGTCTGTCGGACGGTTCGTCGGCTGCTCGCCGCGGGGCGGCGTGGTCGGGCGCCCAGGTGTCTCGGTCCGCGGAGTCCCGGCACGCGGTGTGTCTGTACGTGGTGGTGTGGTGGGGCGGTTGGGCGTTTCGGTACGCGGTGTGTCAGTGCGCGGCTGCGTGGTCGGGCGGCTTGGTGTCTCGCTGCGCGGCGTCTCGGTGCGCGGCGGTGTTGCGGGACGGTTCTGCCGGGGGTCCCGCGACGGCGTCGTGGGCCTGGCGCTCGGCTGTTCCGTACGCGGCGTCGTGACGTTGGGCGTGGTGGCCCGCGGTGTCGTCGGTGTCGTCCTGGGGGTGCCTGCCGCCGGCGCCTGCGTCGGGATGGGGCCGGCCGCCGGTGGTGGCATGGCACCCGGGGGCGACGTTGAGGGCGTCGCGGACGACGGGGCCGCCTGCTGCGGAATGCCCGCCTCACCGGGCTGCGTACCGGGGGCCGGGGGCGTCGCCGTGGCGACGTTGCCCATGAGGCCCATGTTGTCGTCGTCCGGGTCGTGCGGGGTCGGTGTTGACGGTGTCGGCGCGTGGCCCTGACCAGGGCTGGGGTTTGCGGTGGGCGTGTTGCCGGGCATGGCGCCGCTCGGCATGGAGACGCGGCCGCCGCCCTGGTTCTGGTTGTCGTTGTTGTTGTTGCCGTCGTTGGAGTCGCCCGGCATGGGGCCCTGGGCCGGTGCGGGCATGGTGGTGACCGAGTCGCGGTCGACCTGGTGCACGCCCGGTTCGGGGCGGGAGTTGTCGGGAGCCGGAGCCGGAGCCGGATCCGGTGCCGGGGCGGCCTCGGGGCGGTCTGTCTCCGGCGGCGGGGACGGCATGGGCGCGGGCTCGGCGTTGCGCGGGTCGGGAATCGACGCGCCCTGCTCCGGGGTGTGGACGTCGACGCCTTCCGGGCGGCTCGGGCGAGCGCTGTCCGGAGTGGTGTCCGGCGCCGGGGAGCCATCGACGTCCGGAGTGGTGCCCGGGCCCTCGATGGGCGAGGAGTTGGAGGGCATGGACGGCTCGTTGCCCGGTGCCGTGGTCGGCGGGGCGTCCGGTGTGCTGTCCGGACGGGCGGAGTCAGGGGCGGTGTCGGAGGCGGTGTCGGGGGCCGGTCCGCCCCCCACGTCCGGCCTCGTCGTGGTGGACGGCGTGGACGAGTCCGGAGACGAGTCGGGGGTGGACGAGTCGTCGCCCAGAGGACGACCCATGCTCTCGTTGTAGGCCCGGGTGCCCACGTCGAAGGGGCTGGGCGAGTCGGAGCCACGGCTTGGTGAGGGCGAGGACGACGAGGGGTTCGACGAGTCCGGGCTGCCGGTGCTGTCCGTGCTGCTGTTGGACGGCGTACTCGAGGAAGAGGAGGGCGAACTCGAAGCCGACGGGCCATCGGACGACGAGGACGGGCTCGACGACGAGGACGGGCTCGACGAAGAGCTGTCCGAACCGCTCGACGGAGACGAGGACGACGGACCGCCGATATCCGGTGCCCTGCGCCCGGAGTCGCCGCTGCTCGAACTCGGCGAACTCGGCGAAGTACTGGAACTCGGGGAGCTGCTCGACGAGCTGCTGTCGTTCGATGACGAGTTGGATGAGCTCGGCGAGTTGGACGAGTTGGACGAGCTCGGCGAGTTCGACGAATTGGAGGAGCTGGGGGAGTTGTTGGACGAACTGCTGTCGTTGGACGATGAGTTGTTGGAGGAACTGCTGTCGTTGGAGGACGAGTTGTTGTTCGACGACGAATCGTTGGAGTTGGACGAGCTGTCGTTGCCGGAGTCCGACGAGCCGTCGCCGCCGTCGTTTCCGCTGTTGGTCAGTCCGTCGCGGGCGCCACGCCCCGCGCGGGAGCCGGCGCCGTCGCGCAGGGACTCGCCGAAGGTGGAACCGGAATTCTTCAGGGCCTCCTTGCCCTCTTCGTAACCCTTCTTGGCGGTGCGGCCCAGGTCGTAGCCCGACTGCTTGCCGAAGTTCTGCTCGACGGTCTGGGCGACCAGGTCGGAGACCATGGCTTCCAGAGCGGAGACAAAGGGTTCCTTGGCGGTCTCCAACACCGCCTGCAAGATCTGTTGGGCTATCTCCTTGAGGAGTTTGCGCAGGATCAACCGCGTGGCGGCGGCCGCGCCCATCGCGCCGAGTTCGGACAGACCCAGGGTGAATGGAGCGGCGGCCTGGGCCGCGGCGATCTCGATCGCCAGGATGATCAACTGGGCGATCACCGCCACTTTTAGCCCGATGATGAGCATCGCCGCGGCGTCCATGCATATGGCGATCAGCTCGGCGCCCTGGCGGGCGTCGTCGAAGTAGCCCGAGCCGCCGGCGAACTTCTCCCAGGTCTTGTTGAAGCCCTCGATGGAGTCGCCGGCGTTCTCGGCGAGGACGTTACCGGCGGCGCTCATGCCACGGGCCTGGAGGGCCTCCACATCAGCGGCGAACTGGCGCCAGGTGTTGGCGCACTCCATCATCTTGTCTTCGTCGCCTGTGGGCCAGTCGAAGCCACACATCTCGAGAACCCACTCGAGTGCGGTCGGCAGCATCAAAGCCATGACGAAGACCCCCGTTGTCGCCCATGTAGTTCGTGTCGCCCCGGCCCTGTGGGCCGACCGACCCCCTCCGCCTCACCGCCGACGGAAGGGCCCTGCTTCTCTGCTGCTGCCGGAGGCGCCCTTCGGCGCCTCGTGAGTGCTCAACCGGCTTGCGTCGGCACAGAGCCATGCCCATGCCAGAGCCTACTCAACGACCCTTCAGATCTCTGAACTCTGGTGTGTCACAGTGCTGTAGCAGACATCCGGTCCAAAGCTGTCCAGCCCTCAGGCGGCCGCCCTAGCCATTGGGTCGCCGCATGCTGCGGTACAGCTCGATCGCGGAGTCCGGCGGAAAGTTGGGGACATAGGTGACGGCTCCGTCGCTTTTGGAGATCACCATGTGACTGCCACCCAACGGCGCCTGAGTGCCGGGCGGCGGTGGGGGCATGACGGCGTGGACGAGGAAGCCGATGTCGAACTCCACCACGTACAACGGCGCCGGGTTCCCTTCCAGATCCAGTACTTCGAATCGGGCGCGAGCGGCAGCCAATGCCTCTTCGGCAGTGGTGGGGATGGGCTGTACCGGTTCCGGCGCGTCGGGATGCGACACGGACTCTCTCCTATCAGTGAAGGGTTGGCTGTGGGTCAGGCGCGGTCATGCGGTTGAACTCGGGCTTGGCGCGGGACAGTCGGCCGTCGAAGCGTCGAAGCGTCGAAGCGTCGAAGCGTCGAAGCGTCGAAGCGTCGAAGCGTCGAGACGTCGAAGCGTCGAGCCGGAGCCGAGCCGGCGCCGAAACCTATACGGCGCAAACACTCGACCCTGGCTGCCGCGACCGTGCTGCTGTGGCGGCCCTGCAACCCCGCTGTACGGTCGCCACACGCGCCCCCGTGGTGCGGGCCGTGTCACTTGCTCACGGACTTCAGAATCCGCATATCGCCACCGAACTGGTTCTCCGGCTTCTGCTCCTTGACCAGAGCGTCGTTGAAGTCCTCGTTCTCCTCGTGGTTCTTCGCCATCCGCTCCAACGCCTTGCCGATCTCGTTGAGCTTGGTGGCAAGGTGCTCCATCGAGTCCGTCATGCCATCGCGCAGGCCTTCGTAGACCACGCCGAACTTCTCGCCGAGCTCGTCGTCACCCCACGGTGGGGTGCCTGCCTTGTCGCTGAAGGTGGTCAGGCCCTTCCAGGCGTCCTGGGCGACACTCGAGAACGTCGTCTCCTTCGGCGCTTCGCCTCCGCCGCCTCCACCGTCACCCTGCGCGGCCAGGCCGTTCTTCAGCTTGGTGGTCGCCTGGTAGAAATCCCTGCCGATCTCGGAGAAGTTCCTCCCCTCGGCCTTCAGCGTCTGCGGATTGCTCTTGAACCCGTCGCCCATGACTGCGCCCCCGTTCACCAACCGGCGTCATCGAGATACCGGTTCACGTCCGTTTCATGTCTGTGCCAGCGTACCCAGAGGCACTGACAAGCCCTCAACCCCTGGGTTTCACAGTGCTGCCCCGGGGCGTTCGGCCGATACACGTTCCGAGACAAAGCGATCGCCGCCGCCCGGACGTGTTCGGGGTAGCCGATGCCGAACACGCGCACCCGCAACGGCGTCTGGGTGCCGTCAGGCCAGGTGGCTGCCGAAGAACGGGCGGGCCATTTCGAGAGCCTCCCCTTCGTTCGCCGGTAGGCGGTGCCCCGGCGAGACGGCCCGAGCCTCCGCGGGCACGGGCCCTTGGTCCGTATCCGGCCCGGGCTCAACCCCGGTGTCTAGCCCGCCCCGCTTCTTCGGCCCCGTGACCAGGTTGGTCGAAGGACCGTCGTGCTCGGCGCGGTCCTTCTGCTCTTCCTCGTCCCGCTTGCGCTCCCACTACTCCCACTACTCCCACTGCTCGCGCTTCTCGCGCTCGGCCTCGCGGTCCTCCATGGTCTGCGACTCGGCGGCGCGGCGGATCTCGGTCACGCGGTCGCCCAGCGCGTCCATGTAGCGCTCGTTCTTGATGGCGTCGGTTATTCCCATACGTCCCGACAGGATGCCCTGGGCCATCTCCTGGAGCGGTCCGTTCACATTGGGGTTGTTGGCCAGAGTGCGCAGCGTGTTGTGGAGGCTGTGAGCCTGCTCTGGTTCCTGCGCGACGTCCATCAACTCGGAGCCGTCGATCTCCCGCTCGCCCGGTCCCTTGCCTGCTCCCAGGGGGACGCCGGGCATGTGGATCGTGCTGTGGCCGGGTTGGCCGCATTACTCACTGATCAGCAACGGGTGCTGGGGCCGCAGCACCCTGACACCATCACCACCCAGGGAGACCTTGTTCACTGGCGGGAACGGCAGGAGTGAACAGCTTCCGCGAGAGAGTCCGCACTGCGGGATATTGGCGCATCCACCGACCGGCCGGTACCGGAAGCCCGTCGGCGCGTACGGCAGGAGGCCGGCTTCCCTCGTAGGCTGAATGTCGCAGGCGATGCGACGGACAGGAGGCTGCGGTGGCCGAGTCGATGGTGGCCGAGGTGATGGCCGAGCTGGCCGCGCTTGAGGATGCGAAGACGCGCGCCGTGAACGAGAAGCACGGTGACGATCACGGTGTGAACCTCGGCAAGCTGCGTGCGCTCGCGAAGCGGCTGAAGACGCAGCAGGAGCTTGCGGTGCGGCTCTGGGAGACGGATGACTCCGCGGCACGGCTGCTGGCCCTCTTGATCTGCCGCCCGAAGGCGTTCGAGCGGGACGAGCTGGACGTCATGGTGCGCGAGGCGCGCACACCCAAGGTGCATGACTGGCTCGTGAACTATGTCGTGAAGAAGAACCCGCACGCCGAAGAGTTGCGCCTGGCCTGGTTCGCCGATCCGGATCCAGTGGTCGCGAGTGCCGGGTGGGCGCTGACGACCGAACGTGTGACGAAGAAGGCCGAGGGCCTCGATCTGGCTGGACTGCTTGATGTCATCGAGGCGGGGATGAAGGATGCCCCGGACCGGCTGCAGTGGGCGATGAACCACTGCCTGGCTCAGATCGGGATCGAGCACGTCGAGTACCGCGCCCGTGCGATCGGCATCGGTGAGCGCCTGGAGGTGCTCAAGGACTACCCGACCTCCCCGGGCTGCACGTCTCCGTTCGCGCCCATCTGGATTACCGAGATGGTGCGTCGGCAGCACGATCAGAACGGCGCAGATGCCTAGTGCTCCAGCAGCAGTGGTTCGTGTAAAGGCAGGTAAGAGCGGCTGGCGGCTTGTCTGATTAGCGGGGGCTGCCTTTCGGCGCTGCGGGGTGGGGGAGGCGGGGGCGGGCCGGTGTGCTGCCGTGTTGGTCGGTGCGGTCGGTGAGGCCGAGGAGGGGGCCGGTCATGGCCGTGGTCGTCAGGGCCATGACCACCAGGGCGAGGACCAGCGGTGCGGGCAGGATGCCGGCGCTGTGCCCGGCCTGGAGCACGATCAGCTCGGTCAGACCCCTGGTGTTCATCAGTATCCCGATCCGGCGTGCCGGGCCGGGGCGCATACCGGCGAGCCGGGCCCCGACGTAGCCGCCGAGCAGCTTGCCCGCGCAGCCCAGTGCGAGCGTGGCGGCGATCAGCGTCCAGGACGCGGCGGTGAAGGCGTTGATGAGCACGGTGACGCCGGTGACCACGAAGAAGACCGGGGTCAGCGTCCGCCCGGCGTGTGACACGGTGGCCACCGGCCTGGTCCAGGGGGCCCGTTCCTCGCCGGGGATCGCCAGGCCGACCAGCGCGGCGCCGACGATCGAGGTCATGCCCAGGTGCTCGGTCAGCAGCGCCGTACCCAGCGCGGCACCGCCGAGGAGGGCCGCGGTCGTCCTCGGCATCCGCCCGCACAGCCGGCGCGCCGGGCCGGTGCGCAGCCCCAGGCGCAGCAGCAGCGCACAGCCGCCGCCCGCGAGGAGCGCGACGGCGGAGTCCGCCAGGCCCGAGAGATCACCCGCGCCGAGACCGATGGCGAGCGTGAGGATGATCCAGCCGAGGCTGTCCATGACGATGGCGGCGGCCAGGGCGCGCTGGCCCTCGGCCGAGTCGCTGAGTCCCCGGTCGCCGAGGATCCGGGACAGGACGGGGACCGCGGTGATGGACATGGCCACCGCGACCATCAGGACGAAGGCGGGCAGCGGCGCATCGCCTCGGGCCGCCGCGTCGTCGGTGAGCCCGATCAGCCCCACCAGCAGCAGACCCGTGGTGAGGGGCACCACGAAGGCGCCGGCGACCAGGGCGGAGAGGGAGCGCTGCGGCGGCCCGCCCTGACCCGGCCGCAACTTGTGGGCGAGACCCACCAGATAGAGCACGAGCCCCGTCTGGCCGACGAACTTGAGCACGTCGAGTACGGCGGCCGGCAGCAGGGCGTCGAACGAGGCGCGGTCGGACAGCACGAGTACGGCGGGTCCGATCAGCAGGCCCACCGTGACCTCTCCGACGACCTCCGGCTGGCGCAGCCACCGGGCGGCAGCCCGTCCGGCGCGGGCCAGGAGCAGCACGGCGGCGAGCGCCGCGGTCACATGTGCGGCGCGGGACAGGAGTTCCGATACGTCCATGGTGGTGTGAGGCCCTTCGTGGCCGTTCCGGCGCGGTCAGCCCAGCGGGGAGGAGCGGTCGTCGGTCTGCGCCGCGGTGCTGTCGGACGGTGGGAGCGCGGGTCACCGGCCGGTCGAGCAGCCGATCGGGGGCCTGGCCGGGCCGGTCGGAGCGTGCGTCAGTGCCGTTCCGGAATCCGGGGATAGCGGGCGGTGATCTGCTCGCTCGCCTTGGGGCCGCGGGCGAAGACGTAGTCGGCGGTGTCGATCCGGCGACCGGTCAGCCGGTCCACCACGACCGGTTCCACCGCCACGCCCGTCTCGGCGTCGACCAGAAGGAGACTGCGGTCCTCCGGGGCCAGCTGGTGGTTTCCGTATGCCGCCATGACCAGGAGCAGCGGGCGCAGCGCACGGCCGCGGTCGGTGAGCCGGTACTCCCGGTCGCCGGGATCCGCAGTGCCGTCCTCGGTTTCGAGAAGGCCCTTCGCCGTCAGATCGGCCATGCGTTCCGTCAGTACGTCGGCGGGCGTTTCCAGATTCCGGGAGATCGCCTCGATACGGTGATGGCCGTCGAAGACCTCGTGCAGGATTTCCAGCGTCCACCAGTGGCCGATGGTCTCGACGGTGCGCGCCAGCGGGCAGTCGGGAATCCGCGCTTTCGGGGCGGCCGGGCGCGGCGGCTCCGCACTCCCGCCGTTCTTGGTGCTCAAGAGATCGCTACTCACCGTCAGCTCCCATTGGCGGCCGGAGAATCCTTCAGTGACCAGTACCGCCGCATTCCGTACAGCAGTGGGGTCGATGGCTGGTTCGCCGGCGTTTTCACCTGGAGCACCTCCCCGAAGACCACGAGGTGGTCTCCGACGGGCAGTGTCTCGCTGACGCGGCAGTCGGCGATCGTATGGGCGTCTTCGATCAGGTGCGGCACCCCGGATTCCGGTTCGCGGACCCATGTGACCTTCTCGAATCGGTCCGCTGCGCCCGAGGCGAACAGATTCGCCGCCGGTTGTGCCTGGTCGTGCAAGAGGTTGACGGCGAACGCCGACACCTGGAGCAGCGCCGCCAGTGTCGGGCTCTGCGTGCGCAGGCACATCAGCAGTGTCGGCGGCCGCAGGGCGACGCTGCATATCGACGAGCAGGTCATTCCCCACGGTTCGCCATCCGGTGCGGCGGTCGTCACGATGGCCACTCCGGCCGGATGCGCCGTCATGAGGGAGCGGAACTGCGACGGGTCGACCGGTGCGCGCGCGACTGTGCCGGTTACGGGTTCCGGCATGGTGTGCCACCTCCTCGATTGGCCGCACAGCACGGCCGGTTACGGACGCGTCCCTTTCAGGCTGTGGACGTGCGCCAGGTAGTCCCAGTGGCTCGGCAGCTGCTCGACCAGCGTTCTGGCCTGGTCGCGGACCAGTCGCAGCTCCTTGGTCGCGGCGACGTCGTCCATCATCGCCAGACCGGGCAGCGCACGTACGTCGAGACCACCGAGGCCCAGAATCATGGCGGTGTAGGAATAGGGTTCGAAGCCGTGGTAGTAGGGAAAGACGGTGTCCTCGTCGGGCAGTTTCACCCGCCACTGCTCGATGCGTTCGGCCAGCGCGTCCGGCATCTTGCGGGTTTTGGCGTCCCGCCAGTACTGGTTGTCCTTGCGCTTGGCCGCGACGTAATGCAGCACGAGGAACTCTCGTACGCCGTCCATGACATTGGCCACTTGCCGGTTGTAGGACGTGCGCAGCTGATCGTCGTCCCGGCCGCCGGGGAAGTGCTTCACCAGCTGCTCGACCGCATTCTGGATGAAGAA
This sequence comes from Streptomyces sp. NPDC002446, assembly GCF_053595675.1. NCBI lineage: Bacteria > Bacillati > Actinomycetota > Actinomycetes > Kitasatosporales > Streptomycetaceae > Streptomyces > Streptomyces sp. NPDC002446. The sequence goes on from NZ_JBSFYC010000007.1 coordinate 77,867, forward strand.
GATCCCCGTCGATTCGAGCGGCTCGACGAACCCGCTGGACAGGCCGATCGCCACGCAGTTGTTCACCCAGGAGTTCTCGCTACGGCCGATCCGCATCCGGATGTGGTTGGCGGACAGGTCGTCCGCGGCGGGGCCGACGAATTCGCGGAGTGTGCGCTCGGCCTCGTCCGGTGTGCAGTAGTCGCTGGCGTAGACATAGCCCGTGCCGATCCGGCCGAACAGCGGGATCGTCCAGATCCAGCCGGCGGCCTGCGCGGTCGACCTGGTGTACGGGCCCATTCCTTGTTCGGTCATTTCCATGGGCACCCGCAGAGCGACCGCGCTGTCGTTCGGCAGGGTGTCCTGGTAGGAAAGGAAAGGCACACCGAGTTTCTGGTTCAGCAGCATTCCGCGGAAACCCGTGCAGTCGATGAAGAGATCGCCCGCGAGGTCGCCGCTTTCCTTGGTGCGTACGTGCGTGAGGTAGCCGCGCTCGTCCACTGCGGTCTCGACCACGTCGTCCAGCACGTGCCGGACACCGCGGTCGGTGCCGTACCCGGTGAGAAGCCTGGCCAGCAGCGTCGCGTCGAACTGGTACGCATAGGGGAACTGCGTGGTCTGTTCGGCCATGGTGGACCGGGACATCTGCGCCGCCCCCGGCTCGCCGAATTCGGGCCCCAGCAGGCTTCCTTCGAGCTGCCGGGGCGAGCGCTTGGCGTCGCAGAGCGCGGCGATCAGCGTGCAGTCCCTGTCGTAGTCCGCACTGGGCCGCTTGTGCAGCCACCAGTCGGCGAGGGAAACGCCCTCCACCACGCGCGGCCGTTCGAAGGGATGGTAGAAGTGATGCCCTTCGGCCCGCCAGTTGTCATAGCGGATCGCCAGTTTGTAGGTGGCGTGGCAGTCCGGCATCCAGTCGGTCTCTTCGAGGCCGAGATAGGCGAAGAAGTGGCGGATCGTACTGAAGGAAGCTTCGCCGACGCCGATCGTGGGCACATTCCTGGATTCGACCAGCGTGACCGCGAGCCGATCTCCGAACGCCGCCTTCAGATACGACGCGGTCATCCAGCCCGCGGTCCCACCGCCGACGATGACAACACTCTTGGCCATGATCTCCTCACTTCTTTCGCGCTGACCGGACTTCAACCATCCTGGCGGCCGCACCACCGGTAATGCGGAGGGGAAAGACGGGGAAAGGCAGGGAAAGAACTCATGCACCGCCGCTGCATTCGTCGACGAATTCCACGATCTTGCGCACCCCGGTCTCCAACCACGCCGGATCCACACAGAACGCGATCCGGACCAGATGCCGCGCCCAGGGCGCATAGTCGTAGGAGCGGACCCGGCCCCGGTCGTCGAGTTCGGGGCGCATGGCGAACCCGTTGCCCGGTACGACCGCGACACCCTTGCGCTCCAGCAGCCGGGTCGCGAAGGTTTCGGCGTCCAGCCCGGTCCGGCCCACGTCCAGCATCGCGTACCACCCGCCGGCGGGCAGTTCCCGCAGCAGTCCGGCCTGGATCAGCGGCGGCAGGGCCACATCCCGGTTGCGCTGCACCAACTTGCGGTTGGTCGCCGCCGCGTCGGCCCGGCTGTTCAGCGCGGCGATCCCCGCGTACTGCACCGGGGTCGACGTGCCGATGATGTTGGCCTCCTGGGAGACCTTCATGACGTCGGCGGCCCGGTCGTTGGCCAGCGCGACATAGCCCAGCCGGTAACCGGTCATCGCAAAGCTCTTGGAGAAGCTGAAGACGCTGTGCACGATGCGTTCGTCGACCGGGACATCGCGTTCGAGCGAAGCCACCGAGAGGTGCTCACGCTCGTAGAGGAAGTGCTCATAGGCCTCGTCGCTGATGACGTGCCAGCCCCGGGCGCGTGCCAGCTCCAGCAGGGCGGAGATCTCACCGCGGTCCAGGACCGCGCCGGTCGGGTTGGCCGGTGAGTTGATCAGCAGCACCCGTGTGCGCGGTGTCGCGGCGGCCGCGATCGTCTCGGGATCGGGCCGGAGATCGGTTCCGAGCGAGTACAGCACCGGCCGGAAACCCGCGAGCAGACTCTGCTGCAGATGGACCGGCCAGTGCAGCTCCGGCAGCAGGATCTCGGCACCGGGCTCGGCCAGCGACTGCAGCAGGGAGGCCAGGCCCTGACACGAACCGGGTGAGATCAGCAGCCGGGAGACCGCACTGTCCACCTCGTTGTCCGCGCGGAGCTTCTCCACCACCGCGGCGCGCAGTTCGGGCAGGCCCTCCACGCCGGTGTACTTGGTCTCGCCCCGCCGCACGGCATCGATGAACGCCTCGGCAACGTCTTCGGACGGGTCGAAATACGGGTCGCCGACGTGCAGCTTCACCACCTCGGCGCCTTCCTCCGCCTCCTTCGCCTCCGCCGCCCGGAAAATGCGGTGCAGACACGACGAAGGAATAGATCCAGCGGCGGACAGGATGTCTGGACTCACGCTCGAACCACCTTTGCTTCGTTGAGTGTTCTTCAGATCCGCGAGACGCGTTATGCGGTGCGGCCGCCGTCGACGGGAATCAGCGCACCGGTCACCCAGCCCGACGATTCCGAGTCGAGCAGCATGCACACCCACTGGCCGATTTCCGAACCCTCGCCGAACCGTCCCATCGGGGTCGACGAGAGGAGACCGACCCGCAGCTGCTCGGTGTCCGCCCCGTCCAGACCGGTCTCGTTCCACATCGGGGTGTCCACCGGGCCGGGCAGGACGGCGTTCACCCGTACGTCCGGTGCGAGTTCCCTCGCCAGCGAACGGGTGAGGCTGTTGAGGGCCGCCTTGGTCGCACCGTAGAAGGCACGCCCCGGCATGGACACCACACCGCCGACCGACGAGATGTTGACGGCGCTGCCGCGGTTGGCCCGCAGCTGCGGCAGCGCGCAGCGGATCAGTTCGGCCGGCGCGCGGACGTTGACGGCGAACATCGCGTCGAACTCCGCGGGATCGATCGCGTCGAGCGGGCCGAACCGGGCCAGTCCCGCGTTGTTGACCACCGCGTCCAGCCGACCGAAGCCGTCGGTCGCCGCCGCGACGATCTGTTCGGCGGCGCCGGGGGCGCAGACGTCCCGGGCCACCACCGCAACGGTGTCCCCGTACCGATCCGCCAGGTCCCGCAGGGGTTCTTCACGGCGCCCGACGATCGTCACCAGGGCGCCCGACTTCAGCAGGCACTCCGTGATCCCCCGGCCGATACCGGTGGCCGCACCGGTGACCACGACCGACTTTCCGGCAAGAGTCATAGCAGCGCTTCGCCTTCCGTGAGGACCGCAACGATGTCGGCGGTCAGCTCGGCCGAGTCCGAGAGAAGCCGGAAATGCCCGCCCGGCCAGGACCGCACACTGAACGGGCCGGTACCGACCGATGCCCAGGCACCGAGCCGGGCGCCGTCCACCAGCGGGTCCTCGGTGTGGTAGTAGCCGCGGACCCGGCAGGTCAGCGGTTCGGGGTGCGGCGCCGGCCGGTAGGTCTCGTTGAGCGTGATGTCCGACCGGAGCACCGGCAGCATCAGCTCCCGAAGCTCGGCGTCCTCCGCGACGTCCGGCTCGATCCCGCCGAGCTCCCGCAGGGTGGACCACAGTTCTTCGTCGGTGGCCCGATGGGTGCTGCCGCCGCCGGCCTGGGACGGCGCCGGTGCGCCCGAAACGAACAGCCAGTGCGCGGGTCTGCCGTTGTCCTGCAGCACCCGTGCGGTCTCGTAGGCGGCCAGGGCGCCCAGGCTGTGTCCGAACAAGGCGCAGGGAGCCGGATCCAGCTGCAGCAGTTCCGCGGCGACGCTCGATCCCATCTCGGCGACGCTGCTCGCGGGCGCCTCGGCAATCCGGTCGGCGTGGCCTGGATACTGCACGGCGAGCAGCTGGGTGTCCCCGGGCATCGCCGACGACCAGGCACGGTACGTTGCCGCCGAACCACCGGAGTGGGGAAAGCAGACCAGCCGGACGGCCGGGCACTCCACGCTGTTGAGGGCCCGCACCCAGCCTCGGTGACGCGTTCGTATCCGATTCACGTCACCGAGCTTCACCGAAACCCCCGGCCTGCCCGAGGCAATCTGTCAAAGCTCTGTCGGGCTCGACGCGGCTTCCGGGCGCTTGCCCGAACCTGAAGGCGTCGCAACCTAGGAGGACACATGCTGGACGGGTTCGTGCCCTGGCCACCCGGCTTCGCCGAGCGCTACCGCCGTGCGGGCTACTGGAACGGTATCTCTCTGCGGCAGCTGCTCGCCGACAGTGCCGGACGCCACCCGGACAAGATCGCCGCCGTGGACGCGACACGCCGGGTCAGCTACGCCGAGCTGGTCGACGAGGCCGACCGCATCGCGTCCGGCCTGCTCGATCTCGGTATCGGCAGGCGCGACCGGGTGGTGGTGCACCTGCCGAACAGGATCGGCTTCCTGTCCACCGTCGTCGCGTTGTTCAGCATCGGCGCGATACCGGTGCTGGCACTGCCCGGTCATCGCCGTGACGAGATCCTCCACCTGGTGCGCTCTTCCGATGCGGTGGCCTATGTCGGCCCGGACCGTTTTCAGGGCTTCGACTACCGCACCCTGGCCCGCGAGGTCCGCCGTGACGCACCGGGTCTGCGGCACATCGTGATCGCCGGCGAGGCAGCGGAGTTCACACCGCTGTCCGAGCTCGCCCGCTCCGGCGTACGGGAACTGCGACCGGTCGACTCGTCCGAGGTGGCGCTGCTGCTGCTGTCGGGCGGAACCACCGGTGTGCCCAAGCTGATTCCGCGGACCCACGACGACTACGCGTACAACATCTTCGCCTGCGCCCGGGTCGTGGAATTCGACGGCAGCGGCGTCTACCTCGCCGCGAACCCCGTACCGCACAACGCCGCACTCGGCTGCCCTGGTGCGCTGGGCGCGCTGCTCCTCGGCGGAAAGGCCGTACTGGCCGCCAACCCCAGCCCCGACAACGTCTTCCCGCTGATCGAGCAGGAAGGCGTCACCCTCACGACACTGGTGCCCGCGCTGGCCCTGCTGTGGGCGGAGGCGGCTCGCGCCACCCCGGTCGACATGTCCCGCATGACCATTCAGGTGGGCAGCTCGAAGTTCGGACCCGCCGCGGCGGAGCGGGTGAGCGCGAGCCTGGGGTGCCGCATCATGAACGTGTACGGCATCGGCGAAGGGCTGATCACCCATACCCGCGTCGACGATCCGCCGGAGGTCGTCTTCGGCACCGAGGGCACACCCGTGTGCCCGGACGACGAAATCCGCATCGTCGACACCGACGACAACGACCTCGCCCCCGGCGAAACCGGCGAACTGCTCACCCGCGGCCCGTACACGATCCGCGGCTACTTCGCCGCGCCGGAGCACAATCGCCGCGCATTCACCGCGGACGGCTTCTACCGCACCGGCGATCTGGCCCGGATGACCGACGACGGCAACATCATCATCGAGGGCCGGCTGAAGGACATCATCCATCACCTGGGCGAGAAGGTCTCGGCCGAGGAGGTGGAGGGTCATGTGCTGACCCACCCCCTGGTCAGGGACACCGCGGTGGTCGGCATCGCGGACGACGATCTCGACGAACGCGTCTGCGTGTTCGTCGTTCCGGGGAGCGACGCGGACACCGCGGCGGCGCCGCTGTCGCTGCGCACGATCAGGGAACACATCCGCGATCGCGGGCTGGCGCCCTACAAGCTCCCCGACGAGCTGATCGTGGTACCCGACCTGCCCCGTACTCCGGTCGGGAAGATCGACAAGAAGGCACTGAAGACCCTGCACCGCGAGCGCCGGGCGGTCGCACGGGCGTGACGGGGCCGGGCCGCCTTCCGGGGCCCGGCCATCGACGAGGATGTGGTCCACTCCGCGCCCGGCGGAGTGGACCACATCGGTTTCCGGCGGCCGGCGGCCGTCTGTGTCAGCGGCCTTCGAAGTGCACCGGCAGGCTTTCGTATCCGGTGAGGAAGTTCGAGTAGAGGGGGCGGGGCGTCCCGCGCAGTTCCATCCCCGCGACACCGGCCACCAGGGCGCTCAGCAGCGCCCGCAGCTCCGCCCGGCCGAGGTAGGCACCCAGGCAGTAGTGCGGGCCGTGGCCGAACGAGAGGTGCTTGTTGGGGGAGCGGGACAAGGTGAACCGGCGTGGGTGGTCGAAGACCGACTCGTCATTGTTGGCCGAGATGTTCCACAGGGTGACGATGTCGCCCTTGCGTACCTTGTTGCCGTGCAGATCGAGATCCTCAACGGCGGTACGCGCCAGGTGGATTCCCGGTGTCGACCAGCGGATGACCTCCTCCACCGCCGAGTCGAAGGAGACGTCGCCCCTCTGCAGCGCGTGCCACTGACCGGGGTTCTCGATCAGGGCGAGCACCGCGCAGATCGCCGATATCCGGGAGGTCTCGTCGCCGCCGAGAATGAGGCTGTAGCAGTTGACGGCGAGTTCTTCGACCGTGAGCTGACGGCCTGCCAGCTCCGCGGTGGCGAGCATGCTGATGACGTCGCTGCCCGGGTTGTCTCGCCGTTCCTGCGCCAACTCCATGAAATAGAAGACGATTTCGTTGCGGGCGCTGAGGGCGTCCAGCTCACTGCTGTCCGCATGGCCCGACGACAGTGCCATCTTGTTCCACTGCAAAAGGTCCTTGCGGTCCGCAGACGGAACGGACAGCAGATCGCAGATCGTGTTCATCGGAATCTGCTCGGCGACCTCGGCGGCGAAGTCGAACGTGTCCCGCCCGACGACCTTCGCCACCAGCTCGGTCGTGCGTTGCTGGACCTTCTCGACGACCTCGCCGAGGACCCGTGGTGTGAACGCGCTGAACATCAGGTTGCGCAGTTGCCGGTGGCGCGGGGCGTCGGTGACCGCCAGCATGCTCCCGCCCGCGGAGTCGTCGCCGCGCAGCACGACGTCGAGGACGTTCCCCCTGGCGGAACTCAGGGCTGCGTTGCGGTACAGCGACTGGACGTCGGCATAGCGGGACACGACCCAGAATCCGGGGTTTCGGTCAGTGGGTTCGTGCCAGTAGACGGGGCGCTCGGCACGCACTGCACGCCAGAACTCGTGGACGTCGTTGTCGACGAATGCGGCCGGATCGGTGAGATCCAGGGAACGAACACTGAGAGCGGACTGACTCATTGCGTGATGGTGACAGGGCCGCTTGGCCCGCTGCCCGGACTCTTGCCCGTTCCTTTCCCCCGCTCGGTGCGCATCTGCGCAGCGGCCCGGCGGGCTGGTCGTTGCCAGCCCGCCGGGCCCGGATGCGGTGGCGCAGCGACGGCGTCGGCCGCCGGTGCGGTACGGCCGGCTACTCCCGGTCGGGGACCTTCTCGCGGTCGTCCTGCTGTGCCGGCGCCGGTGCCGCGGCGCTGGTGCGGGGCAGGACGGTGAGTGCGGTGACGACGGCACCGACCAGGAGTACGGCGCCGATCGTCATGCCGAGCGCATATCCGTCGCTGAGGGCCTCGGGCGTGCCGGTCCGTCCGGTGCGCTCATGGGCGGCGGTGCCGAGCGCGGCCAGTCCGAGGGAGGCGCCGATCTGGCGTGTGCTGTTGAGCATGCCGGAGGCGGTGCCCGTCTCGTGCGGGGCGACACCCACGGTGGCGGTGGAGACCACCGGTCCGAGGCAGAGCCCGAATCCGATGCTGGTGACGATCGACGGGCCCAGCACGTCGGTGACGAAGGAGCCGTCGGCGCTCATCATGCCGAACCAGGCGAACCCGGCCGCGGTCAGCAGCCCGCCACCGATCAGGAGGTTCCGGGCGGGGAAGCGGTAGCCGAACTTGATGGCGAGTACGGAGCCGACGACCACGCCGAGCGCGAGCGGCAGGAACTGGATCCCGGACAGGGCCGGACCGCTCCCCAGCACTCGCTGGAGGTAGAGGGAGACGAAGTAGAAGGACGAGGCCATGGAGGCGCCGAGGAGGAGGTTGTAGGCGTTGGCTCCGGCGACCGAGCGGTTGCTGAACAGACCGAGCCGGATCAGCGGGTCGCGGGCGGTGGTCCGCTCGATGTAGAGGAACGCGGCCAGCAGTACGACGGCGATCGCCAGCGTCGTCAGAGTGACCGCCGAGGTCCAGGCGTACTGGTCGGTGCGGACGATGCCGAACACGAGCAGGGTCATGCCCGCCGTGGCCAGGACGGCACCCAGCACGTCCGGGCGGCCGCGCCGCGCGGTGGGCTGGTCGGCGGCGACGCCGCGCCAGGCCAGGGCCAGTGCGCCGGCGGCCATCGGGACGTTGATGAACATCACCCATTGCCAGCCCGCGTACTCGGTGAGCAGACCGCCGATCAGAACGCCGAAGGCGCCACCGGCGGCGTTCATCGCGCTCCATACGCCGAAGGCCTTGATGCGCGGCTTGCCGCTCGGGAAGGTCCGGGCCAGCAGTGCCAGCGCGGCCGGAGCCAGGGTGGCGGCACCGACACCCTGCACGGCGCGGGCGGCCACCAGATGGCCGGGGGCCTGCGCAAAGCCGCCCAGCAGGCAGGCGAGGCCGAACACGGGGAGCCCGAGCAGCAGGATCCGCTTGTGGCCGTACCGGTCGGCGATCTTGCCGCCCAGCAGGAGCAGCCCGCCGAAGGTGAGGGCATAGGCGTGGATGACCCAGGTCAGGCCCACTTCGCTGAAGCCGAGGCCGTCGCTGATCTGGGGAAGTCCGACATTCACGACCGACAGGTCCAGCGACACCATGAACTGCACGACGGCCACCGCGGCGAGGGTGAGCCCTGGCCGAGCGGCCCGCTCGGTAGCCGTTTCGCTTGCTAACTCCGTCACCGCAACTCAGCCCCTCCGGGTCGTGGCATAATTTTCAAACACGTTCCGAAATTACCACCGGGGCCGGCCGGCTGTCGAGCGCGGAGGTCGGAGCCCTCCCGGTTCGAGGGAAAGGCATGATGGGACGGTGCCCCGATCCAATGCAGCGCACGGCCGCGTCGGCCGACCACCCGTGACCTCCCGTACGCAGATCCTGACGGCGGCCCGCCGGCTCATCGATCGGCACGGCTGGAAGAACCTGACCATCCGTAAGCTGGCCGCCGAGATCGGCATCGGGGCGACGACCCTGTACCACCACGTGCGGGACAAGGAAGACCTGCTGCTCCTGCTGATCCACGAATACGCGGACCAGATCCCGCACCCCGAGCTGCCCGACGAGCCGCGCGAGCGCATCATCGTGTCCGCCACCGCGATCCACGACGCCCTCGCGGCCTGGACGTGGGCCGCGGAGATCCTCACGGCCGACGGCTTCATCGCCCGGCTCAGCGACTCGGCCCTGTGGCTGGTCGAAACCATCGTGGCCGGAGCCATCGACCACGGGTGCACACCCGAGCAGGCCGTCCACGTCTTCCGCAGCATCTGGTACTACACGGTCGGCGAGATCCTCGTCCGTGCGCACTCCGCCCGCCAGCCGGCGGCCGAGGGGCAGTCCGCCTTCCACGACGCCTTCTCCGGCGGCCTCGGCGCAACCCGACTGCCGCACCTGGCCGCCCTCGGCGACCAATGGGCGGCGCTGGCCTCGCGGGACACCTACCCCCTCGGACTCCGGGCCTTCGTCGACGGACTACTCACCCAGGCCACGGCGGCCACAACGCGGCCCTGAATTCGCTGAGAAGCATTGCCGGTCGGAGAGTTCGCCCCCTCTCCCGGTAATTGGGGGGAATTTCTTCCGCGGTGACGAAGTCGGCTTTCCCGCAAGGGAATTGACGCATCGTGCGGGCGCGGGCTCAGGTGCGGGCGCGACGCGGACCGGCGCGCCGGCCATCGTGTCCAGCGGGGGAGCGGTCGGCATCGCGAGGGCGGTGTCGGCGGCGTTGGGGTGCCGGGCCTGTGCGGTGGCGCACCGGCCGCGGCGCCTGCCGCGGCCCGGAAGAGGCCAGGCGAGGCCCTGTCAAGCAGAGTTCCTTCAGTCCGCATATGCAAAACGCACGGGCACGAATGTGGAGTGAATCTGTCTCGGTGTGATCGCCGACTGCTAACGTCGATATCGCTTCTCGGGACCGAGCCAGAGGGGGGACTGGCGGATTATTCGTGGTTATTCGGAGTGACGCGGATCGATGATTGCGCCGATTGTGCCGGGTCGTCGGCGCTGATATTCCATCGGTCTGCAACAAGGCGATGCCGTCCACCGCTTCCGGTGGGCGGCGTTCTGATGGACGGCGTTCTGATGGACGGCCGACTCAATTCTCCGACCGCTGTCCAGTACCGGCAAGTTCAGCATATTCCTGCTCGATGAAGGGGTTTACGCATGTCCAATCCGTTCGAGGACGACAGCCGGGACTACCTGGCGCTGCGCAATGACGAAGAGCAGTACTCGCTCTGGCCGCAGGACATCCCCGTTCCCGATGGCTGGCGGGTGGTGTACGGACCGGCGACGCGGGCGAAGACCATCGAGCACATCGACCAGGCCTGGACGGACATGCGGCCGAAGAGCCTGCGCGACGCGATGGCCGCGCACGGTGGCGCGTCCGCGTGAGCGCCGGTGGGGGAGTTGCCGCGGCGTGACCGAGCTGCGGTGATCACAGCGGTGGCCGCCGGGCCCCGCATACGCCTGATGACGTGCGCCGATCCGATGGCATGTCGATGGCCGACTGGAAAACGGTGCGGTTGAGAGTCCTGCTTCTCGATTTCAACGGAACAAGGTTGCTTGGGGGATACCTGTGAAGGTAGATGTGAAGGATCGGGTCAAATTCGTTCGCTGGCCCGCGGAAAGCAATATCCGGGAGCAATGTAAGGTCCGGGGGCATCTCTGTCTTCTGGTGGTCGAGCACGGCGCGTCTCCGCCGGAGCACCTCAGCCTCCATGAGGACTGGGTGCGTCCTCCCATCGTCCAGGAGGATCTGCAGGCGCGGCTGCGTCAGCTGGCTGCCCGGGCCGTTCTCAAGTCGAAGCCCGTGCTGGACCCGGCGGGAATCCTCTACTTCAAGGAATCATCCGTCACGCTCTCCTTGACGCAGTGCGAGATGCTGGCGCCGCTGGTGGCCCGATACGGCCAGATCATCTACCGCACGGAGTTGCGGGAAATTCTCGAGAATTCCGGTTCCAGCTCGTCCAGCAACGCATTGGACCTGCACGTCATGCGGTTGCGGCGACGCCTGCAGCTCGTCGGGCTCTCGGTGCGCAACGTCTGGGGACGCGGTTTCGTCCTCGAACCCCTCTAACGCCCGCGGGCGGCATGGGTGCGCCGTCGGCCGACGGCGCAGGCCCCGTGGCGGTCAGGGCGTGGCGACGCTGAGACCGATGTGCGCCTGGCTGCGCAGCTCGCGCAGCTTCGCGAACGGGAGGGTGCAGCGGCTGGCCAAGTGGCTTGCTCCCGATGTGCCGCCCGTTCCGGCGTGGTTGCCCATCACCCTTGTGATCAGGCTGATATGGCTCCCCTGCCAGCGCCAGTAGCCGTTGCCGACGTCGAGCAGTGCCTCGATGATCCGGTAGTAGATCTCCGCGTCGATACCGCGCCGGGCAAGGTCGGAAACGGTGTGCCCTGACCTGGCCACCCACGCGGCGAACGATTCATAGAGGGGACCTTCGTGCTCGGCGTTGCCCAGCAGGTGTGCCAGCCGGTGGAACTGCTGTGACTGCGCCCCGCTCGCCGTTCCGAGCAACGGCCGGAACATCGCGAAGTCACGCAGGGGCAACCGGTCGAGGGCGGTCAACTGGCAGTGCAGCACACGGAGAAGTTCCGAGGAACGCTGCAGGAGATCGACGACCCATTCCGCGTGGGACGTGTCGTCGGTCGTCGTAAAGGCATCGATGACGGCTTCCAGGTCGGCGATGATCTGTGTGAGCCACAGTTCGCTCGCCTGGTGCGCGATGATGAAGAACTGCTCCGACAGCACAGTGGACTTCATGGCCGCGGATCCGGCCGCGCGGGGCTTCTGGAGGGACAGCAAAGTATCCAGCTCAAGGTAATTCTGATAGTTCAGTTCGTCGGTCACTTTGATTCCCTCTCTCCGTGACGAACTCGATCGAGCGTATGGTGCCCGCCCCTACGGTCAGCGTGGAAAGCTCTGCGCAGAAGGCGATGGTCGGACTTGCGGAGTCGCCCCCGATCGCCCGTGGCCTGGGGCAATCCATACGAACGACGGCTGCGCCGAACCGGTCCGGTGGCGGAGCAGCGTTGCCAGGCACCGCCTCATCATGGAGTGACCGGGGACCTCGTGAGCTTTCGGAGAAAGAGTTCTTTCACGGCTCGGTCGGCCGGCCGGGCTCCGTGTCATCGTCGGTGACTGTCACCCGGCGCGATGGCTGTGCCGGTGGGCCTCCATACCGATGATCGGTGACGCCGGTATACGAGAAGCGGGAAGAAGACGGCGGGCCGCCAAGCTCGCGAACCGCGTTCCCGCATTAACCATTCTGGAACTCTGTGTCGGAGGCGGAGCGGAGTTGGATACTGTTTCGGATCTATTCGAGTCCGTGGTTGCCACGTCGGGTGATACTCCGTCGGTCATTTTCGGAGAGACCGTCGTTGATTATGCGGAGTTGAACGCGAGCGCGAACCGACTCGCCAGGCGGCTGATCGCCTCCGGCGTGGGGCCGGACTCACTGGTCGCGGTCGCGGTGCCACGGTCGGCCCGGCTGATCGTCGCGGTGCTCGCCGTGCTGAAGGCCGGCGGCGCGTACCTGCCGCTGGACCCGAGCTATCCGGCCGGGCGGCTGGCGCACATGGTCGTGGACGCGCGTCCGGTCCTGCTGCTGCGGACGGAGGGCGTCACCTCACTGGACCTGGACGTGCCGGAGCTGGTGCTCGACGACCCGCGCTTCGAGGCCTCGTACGAGCAGGAGCGCAGCGACAACATCGCCGCGGACGAGCGGCTGGCCCCGCTGACGCCCGCCCACCTCATGTATGTCATCTACACCTCCGGCTCGACCGGTGTCCCCAAGGGCGTCGCGGTCAGTCACGCCGGTGTGGCGGACCTGGTCTCCACTCAGGCGAAGCACTACGGGGTCGGTCCCGGCGAGCGGGTACTGCAATGGGCGTCCTTCAGTTTCGACGCCTGGTTCTGGGACTTCGCGCTGGCGCTGCTGCAGGGCGCGACGCTCGTGATGGCCGAGCAACACGAGCTGATGCCGGGGGAGTCGCTGCGCGAGACCATGCTGACGTACGACATCGACCATGCGGTGCTGCCGCCGGTGGCGCTGGGCATCACCGAGAGCGAGGGGCTGCTGCTCGACGGCACGATCACCTCCACCGGCGATGTCTGCACCAGGGCCCTGGCCGAGGAGTGGTCCAAGGGCAGGCGTCTCTACAACGCCTACGGCCCGACCGAGGTGACCGTGGGCGCGACGATCGGCGGGCCGGTCGAGGGCGTCCAGGACGAGGTGACCATCGGGACGCCGTGGGACGGCGGCGCGGTCTATGTGCTCGACGAAGGTCTCCGCGACCTCCGCGACGGCCGGGAGGGCGAACTGTTCCTGGCGGGAACCGGAGTGGCCCGCGGCTATCTGAACCGCCCGGGCCTGACCGCGAGCCGGTTCGTCGCCGATCCCTACGGCCCGCCCGGAAGCCGAATGTACCGGTCGGGGGACCGGGGCCGGCACGAGGCCGACGGCGCGCTCTATTTCACCGGCCGGATCGACAACCAGGTGAAGGTCCGCGGTTTCCGCATCGAACTCGGCGAGATAGAAACGCGACTGGAAAGCCACCCGGCGGTGGAGATCGTCGTCGCGGCCGTGGGCGGTGACGACGTCTCCACCGAGCACATCGTCGCCTACGTCAAGACGTCGGCGCGGCAGGTCGTCCCCGAGGCGGAACTGCGCGAGTACGCGCGCCGCGCACTTCCCGAGCACATGGTTCCCTCGAACATCGTCGTGCTCGAAAAGTTCCCGACCCTGTTGAACGGGAAGGTCGATCGAAAAGCGCTCGCCGAGCGGGCATCGCGTTCCACGGCCGACACCCATCCCGTACCGCCTCCCGCCGTGTCCGACGCGAAGGACGTGAACGGCGCGAACGACGCGCATTCCTACGAACAGCTGCTGTGCGTCATGGTGCGGGAGACGCTGAAGATCAGCGAAGTGACCCCACAGGACAATTTCTTCGATCTGGGCGGCCACTCCGTGCTCGTGGCGAAACTGGCCAGCCGGATTCGCAAGGAAATCGGGGTGACCGTGCCGATGCGATCGATGTTCGCGGCCGGGAGTCTGGCCGAGCTGGCACAGCTCATGGAGCAGGCCGAGCAGGCAAAGCAGGCCCAGCAGAGCGAGCAGGCCGAGCAGGTCTGACCAGGTAAAGCACATGCGTAAATGCCTGACCACTGGCTTGGGTTATGGCGCTGCGGAGTGGATAGCGTGCAAGGGAGCTTGGGAATGTCATCGGAGAATGTTGACGGCGGCGCGGGGGCTCTCGTCGCCACGAATGCCGGGATGGACCGGGACGCCCTGCGCCGCGTGGTGTCCGATCTGCTGGGCATCGAGCTGACCGAGGCGGACGACGACAGCAATCTCTTCGAACTCGGCTTGCAGTCGCTGGAGATGATGAGACTGGCGACGCGACTCAGCCGTGCGGGTTCCGAGATCAAGTTCGCGCAGTTGTCCGACGATCCGCGTCTGTCGGCATGGTTCGCACTGCTGGCTCCCGCCGCCGACGCCGCGCCGGCACCACAGCCGCCGACTCCCGGCACGGCACACACCGACCGGGCGGACCAGCCCTTTCCGCTCACGGCGGTGCAACAGGCATATCTGATCGGCCGTGCCGACGACCAGCCGCTCGGCGGCGTCAGCTGTCATGCCTACCTGGAATTCGACGTGGCGCAGGTGGACCTGCCGCGCCTTGAGACGGCCGTACGAGCCCTGATCCAACGGCATCCCATGCTGCGCGTCGCGTTCGCCGACGACGCGACCCAGCACGTCATGCCGGAGTCCTCCTGGCCCGGCGTGACCGTCCACGACCTGGGCGGTCTCGCGGGCGATGAGGCGATGACCGCGGCGCTGGCGCTGCGTGACCGGCTGTCGCACCGGCGGCTGAACGTCGAGCGGGGCGAGGTCATCGACGTCCAGCTGACCCGGCTCCCCGAGGCGATGGACCGGCTCCACTTCAATGTCGATCTGCTCGCCTCCGACCTGGCCAGCATTCGCGTGCTGCTCGCCGATCTGGCCGCCCTGTACGACGACCCCGGCAGCCTGGACGACCTCACGTACACCTTCGGCCGCTATCTCGCGGACCAGGACGGGAGGCGCGCCGCGGAACGCGAACGGGCCCGCGCGTACTGGCAGCAGAGGCTGCCGTCGCTGCCGGGAGGGCCGAAGCTGCCGCTGGCGACCGACCCCGAAACCGTCGCCGTACCGAAGTTCGCCCGCCGCTCCTGTGCGCTCACGGCAGACGAGTGGCGCGTCATGGAGCGACGGGCGCGCGAGGCCGGTCTGACCCCGTCGGTGGTGCTGGCCACGGCGTACTCCATGATTCTGGGGCGGTGGAGCGGGGACGACCACTTCCTGCTCAATCTGCCGCTGTTCGACCGCGATCTCGACGCACACCCCCAGATCGACCGCATCGTGGCCGACTTCACGGGCCTGGTGCTGGTCGAGGTCGACCTGTCCGGCGGCAGCTTCGCCGACTGCGCGCGCACCATGCAGAAGCAGATGCACGAGGACATCGGCAACTCCGCCTATTCCGGCGTCGACGTGCTGCGCGACTTCCACCGCACCGACCTGGACGCGCCCCGCACGGCGCCGGTCGTCTTCGCGTGCGACCTGTCCGCCCCGCTGGTTCCGGACGCGTTCGCGGACCGCTTCGGCGAGGCGACGTGGATGATCTCCCAGACGCCGCAGATCTGGCTCGACCATCAGGTCTACCGCACCCGCGACGGTGGTGTGCTGCTGGTGTGGGACGCCGTCGAGGAGCTCTTCCCGGACGGTGTGCTGGACGCGATGCTCGGCGCCTACGAGACGCTGCTCCGCGGCCTGCTGGACGGCGGGTGGGAGACCACGCTGCCGGAGATACCGCTGCCCGCCGCGCAGCGCCGGCAGCGGGTGGCGGTCAATGCGGAGACCCGCACGGTGACCGGGAACCTCCTGCACACCGCGTTCTTCGAGGGGGCCGCCGCGCGCGCCGGGCAGCCGGCCCTGCTGTGGGGCGAGACGGCGGCGATGGCCCACGACGAGCTGGCGCGGCGCGCGCTGGGCATCGCCGGTGCGCTCGTGGAGCGCGGTGTCGGCCGCGGTGCGTACGTCGCCGTGATCGCCCCGAAGGGCGCCGAGCAGATCGCGGCGGTGCTCGGCGTCCTCGCCGCGGGGGCCGCGTATGTGCCCATCGGCGTGGACCAGCCGGCCGAGCGGCGCGCCCGCATCCTCGAACTCAGTGGCGCCCGCGTGGTTCTCGACGGCAGCGGGCTCCTGGAGCCGGCCGGGGACGGTACCGAGGTACTGCCGATCGAGGAGGCGATGCGCGCGCGACCACTGAGCGCACCGGTGCCCGCCGACCCCGGCGACACCGCCTACGTGATCTTCACCTCGGGCTCTACGGGCCTTCCCAAGGGGGTCGAGGTCAGCCATCGCGCTGCGGTGAACACCGTCGAGGACATCAACGAGCGGTTCGCCATCGGGGCCGGCGACCGGGTGCTGGCGGTGTCCGCGCTGGATTTCGACCTGTCGGTGTGGGACGTCTTCGGATTCCTCGCGGTGGGCGGCGCCGCCGTCCTGGTGTCGGAGTCCGGCCGGCGCGATGCCAACGAGTGGCTGGCCCTGTGCCGACGGCATGCGGTGACCGTCTGGAACACCGTCCCGGCGCTGCTCGACATGGTGCTGACCGCGGCCGACGACGCGTCGCTCCCGGCCACGATGCGGTTGGCCCTGCTGTCCGGCGACTGGGTCGGGCTCGACCTGCCCGACCGGCTGGACCGCGCGTCGGGCGGCCGGTGCCGGTTGGTCGCCCTCGGCGGCGCCACCGAGGCAGCCATCTGGTCGAACGCGTACGAGGTCACCGCGGTGCCGGACGGCTGGCGGTCCATCCCTTACGGAAAGCCGTTGCGGAACCAGAAGTTCCGAGTGGTGGACGGCCGCGGCCGGGACTGCCCGGACTGGGTGGCGGGCGAGCTCTGGATCGGCGGCACCGGTGTCGCTCTGGGCTACCGGGGTGATCCCGAGCTGACCGCGGCACGCTTCCCCGAGCGGGACGGCGAGCGCTGGTACCGCACCGGGGATCTCGGCCGCTACTGGCCCGACGGCAATCTGGAGTTCCTCGGGCGTCTCGACCACCAGGTGAAGATCAACGGATTCCGGGTCGAGCTGGGGGAGATCGAAGCCTGCCTGCAGGCGCATCCCGCGGTGGCGCAGGCCGTGGCCGTCCCGTTCACCGAAGGGCGCCGGGAGGTGGTCGCCGCCCTGGTCGAACGCTCGTCGGCGCCCGACCGGGGCGAGGCGGACGCCGGCCGCACCGCCGGGGACGGGCATCGAAGCGGCGCGTTCCTGCCGCCGGCGACCGGCGTGGCAACGGAGTCCGATCCGCATCTGCACGAGCACCACCTGGTGGAGGTGCTGCTCGCCGAGGTCGTCGCACCGCTGGTCGGGCCCGACGGCGGCGCGGCACGGTATGCGTCCGTCTGCGCCGAACAACGTCCGGTGGTGGACATCTGGCTCGACTACCTCGCACAGCGCTCCGTGCTGGTACGCCGGAACGACGCGGCGTACCAGCACGGCCCCAGATGGGACGAGGTCACCCGCCCGGAGTGGATCAAGCAGGTGCGCGAAGCGACCCAGGGGACACGCCTGGAGGCCGTCGCCACCGCGCTGGAATGGGCCGGGCCGCTCTTCACGGCCGTCCTCTCCGGCGATGCCGACGCCACCGCGCTGCTGGACGACCCGGTACTGGCTCCGGAGGCCCTCAACGATCTGATGCCGGGGACGGCCGGCTGCCTCGGGGCCGTCGCGCACGACCTGCGGGAGCGTACCGCCGGCACCGCGCCCTGCGCCGTCGCGGAGTGGGACGTGACCGGCGGCCGCGGCACCGCGCGGCTGCTCGCGGAACTCGCCGCCGACACGGTCGAGTACACGCTGCTCGGCGCCTCGAAACCGGCCCTGGCCAGGGCCGAGACCCTGCTGCACGAGCACGGGCACATCACGCGCACCGCGTTGCAGGGCGCCGCCGCGATCGCCGCGCAACACGTCCACGTCTTCGACGCCGTCGTGGCGAACAACGTCCTGCACCGGATGCCGGACCCGGAGGCGGCCGCGGCCACCATGGCCCTGCTGCTCGCGCCGGGCGGGCGCCTCTACCTGCTCGAACGGGAGTACCCGACGCCGCTCGCGCTGGTCACCGCCCTGCCGTTGGAGGCGCGCGCGGGGAGGTTCGACGAGGAACGGCCGCACTCCGCCTGGCTGTACGGCCGCGAGCGATGGACACGGGCCTGCGCCGAGGCCGGACTGGGTGACGTCCGGGTGCTGCGCACCGAGGCCACCGGCGAGATCCTGCTCGTCGCGGACCGGCCCGCGACGGCGCACGGAATCGACGCGGAGCAGATGCGCCGATGGGCGGCGGACCGGCTGCCCGAACACATGGTTCCCGCGCACCTCGCCGTGCTGCCCGTGCTGCCGCTCAGCGCCAACGGAAAGGTCGACCGGCGGCAGATCCAGACCGTGCTCGAACAGTCCGTCGACCGGCCGCGTGAGGTGGGCGATCCGCCGCAGGGCGTCACCGAGACCTTCGTCGCCGAACGGTGGACGAAGCTGCTCGGGCTGGATTCGGTGGGCCGGGACGAGAACTTCTTCCGGCTCGGCGGCGACAGCCTGCTCGCGACGCGCTTCGTCGCCGAGGTGCGCGGGGCGTGGGGCGTCGAACTGCCCATGCGCGAGGTCATGCGCACACCGACCGTCGCCGGGCTGAGCGTGCTGATCGACCGGCTCGGTTCCGCCGGCGGCGAGCGGCCGGCCGACGGCTGGGACAACGGCGACGATTGCGAAGAAGGTGCGGTGTGAACGCCAACGATCTGCTCGAAGAGTTCCGGGGCGCCGGTATCCGCCTGTGGCGTGAGGGGCAGCAGCTGCGGTTCCGCGCTCCCCGCGGCGCGATGACCGACCGGCGTCTGACGGAGCTGCGCCGCTGCAAGGCGGAGCTGCTGACCGTCATGGCCGACACCGCCGCGAGCCCCGAAGCGGGGCGGCCGCACGGCGGCGATCCGGTGTGGCAGGCCCGGCCCGAGGCGCGCGAAGAGCCCTTCCCGCTGACCGACATCCAGTCGGCCTATCTGTTCGGCCGCAACGCGGCCTTCGACTACGGCGGCGTCTCCTGCCATATCTACCTGGAGTTCGAGTATCCGGCGGATCTGGATCCGGACCGGCTGCAGCAGGCGTGGGACGGCCTGGTGCGGCGCCACGACACCCTGCGGACGGTCATTTCCGAGGACGGCACCCAGCGTGTCCTGCCCGTCCTGCGGGACACCGGCATCGAGGCCGCCGATCTGCGCGGAGCGGCCGGCGAAACGGTCGACAAGGCGATCGCCGCCGTCCGCGACGAGCTCTCCCACAAGGTGCACCCCGCGGGCGAACGCCCCATGTACGAGCTGCGCCTGACCTTGGCCACCGAGCGCAGCGTGCTGCATGTGTCGGTGGACTTCATGGCCCTGGACTGGCTCAGCATGCAGCAGGTGCTGACCGAGCTGGACCGCCGCTACCAGCAGCCCGACTGCGAACTGCCCCCGGTGGAAGCCACCTTCCGGGACTATGTGCTCGCCGAGCGCCGGCTGCGGGACACCGAACGCTACGCCCGCGACCGCGCGTACTGGTGGAACCGCCTCGACGAGCTGCCCGGCGCGCCGGCGCTGCCGCTGCGCGACGACCACGATCCGGCGGCGACGCCGCCGCGCTTCCGCCGTCTGACGGCGACGCTGGACAACCGCGTGTGGCAGTCGCTGAAGGCGCGCGCCGCCGAGCACGGCATCACCCCGGCCAACGCGGTACTGGCGGCGTACGCGGAGACGATCGGCCGCTGGAGCAGCGCCGAACGGTTCTGCCTCGGGCTGCCCGTGCTCAACCGGATGCCGTTGCATCCGCAGGTGGACCGGCTGCTCGGCGACTTCACCTCGCTGAGCCTGCTCGCCGTCGAAAACGAGGGCAGGAAGAGCTTCGCCGAACGGGCCCGCGCACTGGGCGAGCGGGTCTTCGACGACCTCGATCACCGGCTGTGCAGCGGAGTGGAGGTGCTGCGCGAGCTCACCCGGCGCCGCGGGCGTGAGGCGGCGGTGCTGCCGGTGGTGTTCACCGGAAGCATCGGTGTCGGGGGCGTCGCGGTATCGGCGGCGGGCCGTAAGACGCGACCGGTGTACGGCATCAGCCAGACACCGCAGGTGTGGATCGACTGCCAGGTCGGCGACCAGTACGGCGGCCTGGACATGAACTGGGACGTGCGGGAGGGGATCTTCCCCGACGGCATGGTGGACGAGATGTTCGCCGCGTTCGAGGGGCTGCTGCACCGGCTGGCCGGGAGCGACGGCCCGTGGGAGGCGGTGGATCCGCAGCCGTTGCCGGACCGGCAGCGCACCCGCCGGACCGCGGTGAACGCGACGCGGGCGCCGGCGCCGGACGGTCTGCTGCACGACCCGCTCGTGGCGTACGCACGCGCGCTCCCGGACCGGGTCGCGGTGATCGACACCGCCGGATCGCTGACCTACGGGCAGTGGCTGGGGCGCGCCGCCGCGGTGGCCGAGCGGCTGCGGGCCGCGGGGTGCCGCCCCGGCGACTTCGTCGGCGTACTGATCGACAAGAGCCGGGAACAGGCCGTCGGGGTGCTCGGTGTGCTCCTCGCGGGCGGTGTGTACGTTCCGGTCGACCTCGGCCAGCCCAGGGTCCGCCGGGACCGGATCCTCACCGACAGCGGTGCCGGGTTCGCGGTCGTCGCCGACGCCGCGACCGGCGCGCCACCGCCCGGCGTCCGGGCGGTGGAAGTGGCCGGTGTGCGGCCGGTCCCGCTGGCCGAGATTCCCGACGGCCCCTCGGTGGCACCCGGGGAACTCGCCTACGTCATGCACACCTCGGGTTCGACCGGCGTACCCAAGGGCGTGATGATCAGCCACCACGCCGCGGCCAACACGGTGCACGACATCAATCACCGCTTCGGCGTCGGCGACCGTGACCGGGTGCTGGGCCTGGCGGCGCTCAGCTTCGACCTGTCGGTCTACGACCTGTTCGGCCCGCCGGCCGTCGGCGCCACCCTGGTGCTGCCGGACCCCGCTCGCCGCGGCGACCCCTCGCACTGGGCCGCGATGGTGGCCGAGCACGGTGTGACGCTGTGGAACTCGGTCCCCGCGCAGCTGCAGATGCTGATGCACTATCTGGACGTCGAACCCGCCCGGCTCGCGAGCCTGCGGCTGGCGCTGCTGTCCGGCGACTGGATCCCGCTGTCGCTGCCCGGTCACGCCGGACGGCATGTCCCCGACGCCGAGCTGGTCAGCCTGGGCGGGGCGACGGAGGCGGCGATCTGGTCGATCTACCACCGCATCGAGACCGTCGAACCGCACTGGCGCAGCATTCCGTACGGAACTCCGCTGGCGAACCAGCGCTTCCATGTGCTCGACGCCGCGCTGCGGGACCGGCCCGACCTCGTCGTCGGCGAGCTGTACATCGCCGGTACCGGCCTGGCGACGGGCTATCTCCACGACCCCGAGCGGACCGCGGAGCGCTTCATCCGGCACCCGGAGACGGCGGAGCCGCTGTACCGCACCGGTGATCTCGGCCGCTATCTGCCGAACGGCGAGATCGAGTTCTCCGGCCGCGCGGATCAGCAGATCAAGATCCGCGGACACCGGATCGAGCTGGGCGAGATCGAGGCGGTGCTCGGCGAGCACCCGATGGTGGGCACCTGCGTGGCGCTGGCAGCGGGCAGTGACGCGTTCGAGCGGGCACTGATCGCCTTTGTGATACCGCGGCAGCAGCCCGAGCCCGCCGACGGCACGGAGCTCATCGGATGGGTGGCCGAACGCCTGCCCGCGCACATGGTTCCGGCGCGGGTGCAGATCGTCGAAACGCTGCCGCTGACACCCAACGGAAAGGTCGACCGCAAGCGGCTGCTCGCGTCGGCGCCGGTGCCCGGCGCGCCGCGGGGCGAGTCCTGCGAGCCGCCGCGGCCGGGCCTGGAAGGGCAGCTCGCACAGCTGTGGGCCGAGGTGCTCGGCGGCGAACTGCCCAGCCGCGACCAGGGGTTCTTCGACGCCGGCGGCAATTCGCTGCTGGCGGCGCAGTTCGTCGGCCAGGTGCGCGAACGCCTCCCCGAGGCGGCGCAGGTCACCTTCGACGTGCTGCTGCGCGCTCTGCTGGACCTGCCCACGGTCGCCGGTCTGGCCCAGTGGCTGCAGTCCGCCGTCGCGTCGGTGCCCGCCCCGGTGACGACTGCGGCGGCCCGGCAGTCGCCGCTGATCCCGCTGGGCGGATCGGGGCGGGGACCGGTGCGGCTGCTCGTACACGACGGATCGGGCACCCTGGCGCCCCACCAGGCGCTGATCACCGAACTCGCCGCAGGAGCACCGCTGTTGGGGCTCGCCGTACCCGACAGTGATCGTCTCCTCGACCTCGCCGCGCCGGACCTCATCGAGGAGCTGGCCGCCGGCTACGCGCGCGAGGTGCAGGCCGCCGGATTCGACGACGTCGAGATCATCGGCTACTGCCTCGGCGGCCCGGTCGCACTGGAGTTGGCCCGGGCGCTGAGCGAGGCGAATGTGACGGTGCGCCGGCTGACCCTCGTGTCCAGCCACCGCATTCCGTACCCGCTGCACGACGCACTCGCGGTGGACTACCTCTTCGCGCGGGCGATGGGTGCCGACCCGGCGGCCCTCGGCTGGCCCGCCGACGAGGCGGCGGTCGGCCGGGCTCTCACGGCCGCGCTGGCCGGTTCGCCGACGGCCTTGGCGGAGGGTGCCCTCGGGCGGGTGGCGGGGGACGAGCAGCTGGAAACGGTCGCCGAGCGGTTTTGTGCCCTCGGACGGCGGGACACCGCCGAACGCCGGGCGGAGCTGCACGACGCACTCGCCGGTGCGGACCCGGCGCGCGGCGACAGCGGTCAGGTCGCGGCCATGCACACTGTCTTCGCGCGGACGCTTGAGGCGGTGGCGTGCTACGAGCCGCAACCGTACGCGGGGGACATCACCTTCCTCCGCCCGGCCGGGCCCACCGGCCTCATCCCCGGCCCGCAGGACGATGCGACCCGGTTCTGGCGCGAGGTGTGCCTGGGCGACCTGACGGTGGTCGACCTCCCCGGCGATCACTTCAGCTGTCTCCAGGCGCCGCATGTGTCGCGGACGGCGGACGCGATCACCTCGCCGCAGGGGGAGGGCCGATGACGCGCGCGACATCGGGCCCGATGCGCGTCGTCGTGTGCGGTACGCGCTTCGGCCAGGTCTACCTCTCGGCCCTCGCCCGCGCCGAGCCCGGGCGCTACCGGCTCGCCGGCATCGTGGCACGGGGCAGCGCCCGGTCCGTGGCGCTCGCCGAGGAGTACGGCGTCCCGCTGTACGACACGGTCGAGCAGCTGCCCGAGGACATCGACGCCGCCTGTGTCGTGGTGTCGACCGCGGTCGGCGGCGGCCGGGGCGTCGAGCTGGCCCAGGCCCTGCTGGAGCGCGGGATCCATGTGCTCCAGGAGCATCCGGTGCACCCGACCGAGCTGGCGGACTGTCTGCGGGTGGCGCGCCGGGCCGGGGTCCAGTACCAGGTCAACACCTTCTATCCGCACCTCGAACCGGTCCGGCGGTTCATCTCGGCCGCTCGTCGGCTGGTCCAGCTGCGCCGGCCGGTGTTCGTCGACGCCATGTGCGCGGTGCAGGTCTCCTTCGATCTGCTCGACATCCTGGCCGGGATCTTCGACGGTCTGCGGCCCTGGTCGCTCGCTCCGCCCGCCGGCCAGGCCGGTCGCCCGCTGGTCGGTGTGGACGGGCAGATCGCGGGTGTTCCGCTGACGCTGCGGGTGGAGAACCGGATGCAGGCGGGGGACGACAGCTCCAGCCTGCTGCTGCACCGGATCACCATCGGCACCGACGCGGGCAACCTGATGCTGGCCAACACCCATGGCCCGGTGATCTGGAGCCCGGTGCTGCACCTGCCGGAGGACGCGACCGGACAGTTCCTCCCGGGGCTGTCGGACGGGGCGGAGCGGTGGCCGCACGGTCTCGGCGTCACCGGCGGCTATGTGGGCGCGGCCGAGACGCCCACCTGGGCGACCGTCCTGCACGAGGTGTGGGGGGACGGGGTGCTGGCAGCCATGGACGCGTTGCGCGAGCGCATCGACACGGGGGTGGACCCGTTGCACGGCAGCCAGCGCCATCTGACCGTCGCCCGTGCCTGGAAGGAGCTGACCGAGGCGCTGGGGTATCCCGAGGTGGCCCACCCCGATTCCGGAGACCCGCTGACGGTCGCCGATCTGCGGAACGGCCGTTCTCCGGGCGGTTGTTGAGGGTTGTCCGACGCTGTGTCCTCCTGTTGGTGGCTCATCGGGCCGGTCCGGGGTAACGTAATATCGGAACGCGTTTCAAAATGGATGGGAGACCGATGAATGCGATCGACCCCGCTGCGGTGAGGGAGCGGTCCATGCCGTTATCGGAGGCCGCTTCCGCAGCGAAACCGAGCATCAAACGGCTGTTGCGCCCGTATGCCTGGAGCTTTGCGGCCCTCGTGATCCTGCAGGTGATCGGCGCCCTCGCGGGTCTGGCGCCG
Source organism: Streptomyces sp. NPDC002446 (assembly GCF_053595675.1). Lineage (NCBI taxonomy): Bacteria > Bacillati > Actinomycetota > Actinomycetes > Kitasatosporales > Streptomycetaceae > Streptomyces > Streptomyces sp. NPDC002446. The sequence goes on from NZ_JBSFYC010000007.1 coordinate 102,411, forward strand.
CTGCTGGCGGTCGTCGAACTGGGGCGGACCCTGCTGGTGCCCGGCCCGATCGATCATGATCATGTCCAGGTCGTCGTGATCGCGGGTGCGGTCGGCATGTTCGTCCGGCTGCTGTTCACGGCCGCGTCGTCCGGCATCGGGCACATCGTCGACGGCCAGGTGCAACTGACGTTCCGTCGGCAGCTGGCCGCGCAGCTGGGGCGGGTACCGATCGGCTGGTTCTCCCGGCGCCGGACCGGCGAGCTGGCGAAGGTGGTGGGGGAGGACGTCAGTGCGGTGCACCCGTTCATCGCCCACACCCCCGGCGAGCTCGTCTCCGCATTCGTGGTTCCGCTGGTGTCGCTGGTCTACCTGTTCACCATCGACTGGCGGCTCACCCTGATCACGCTGGTACCGGTGGTGCTGGCCATGGCGATGGTCCCGCTGATGATGACCCCGGCCCGGGAGCGCGAGCAGAAAGAGTACGACGCGGCCATGGGGCGGATCTCCAGTTCGGTCATCGAGTTCGTCCAGGGCATCGCCGTGGTGAAGGCGTTCGGCGGAGCCGAGCGCTCCCACCGCAAGTTCCTCACGGCCGCGGACGATTTCGTCAGCATCTTCCGCCGCTGGGTGCGCGGCATCTCCGCGCCTGCCGCGGGGATGCAGCTGGTGCTCTCGCCGCCGTTCGTGCTGCTGGTCGTGCTGATCGGCGGTACGGCGCTGATCACGGGCGACGGGCTGGCCCCCGCCGACCTGCTGCCCTTCCTGCTGCTCGGACTGGGCCTGACCGCTCCGGTGGCGGCCCTCGGCCACGGCTTCGACGAGCTGCAGGCCGCCCGGGCCGCGATCGGCCGCATCCGGGACGTGCTCGGGGTGCAGTCGCTGCCGGAGCCCGCGCACCCGGTCGCGCCGCAGGGACACCGGGTGGAGCTGCGTGGTGTCCGATTCGGTTACGAAGCCGACCGCGAGGTGCTGCGCGGAATCGACCTGGTGCTCGAACCGGGGACGGTCACCGCGGTCGTCGGGCCGTCGGGCAGCGGAAAGTCCACGCTGGTCCAGCTGTTGCCGCGGTTCTTCGACCCGACCGAGGGCTCCGTCGTCCTCGGCGGCGTCGATCTGCGCGAGCTCGGCAGCCGGGAGCTCTACCAAACGGTCTCGTTCGTCTTCCAGGACGTTCGCCTGCTGCGCGCGTCGGTCGCGGACAACATCGCCCTGGCGGTGCCCGACGCCGACCTCGACGACGTGGTGCGCGTCGCCCGGCTGGCGAACATCCACGACCGGATCCTCGAACTGCCGCACGGATACGAAACGGTGATCGGCGAGGAAGCCGGCCTGTCGGGCGGCGAGGCCCAGCGGATCTCGATCGCCCGCGCACTGCTCGCCGACGCGCCCGTCCTGGTGCTCGACGAGGCGACCGCCTTCGCCGACCCGCAGACCGAACAGGCGGTACGCCAGGCACTGGCGACGCTGGGGAACGACCGGACGATCCTGGTCATCGCCCATCGCCTGGAGACGGTCGCCGACGCCGACACCGTCGTGATGCTCGACAACGGCGAGATCGTCGAGAGCGGCAAGCCCGCCGAAATGCTCGCGAAGAACGGGAAGTTCGCCGCGTTCTGGCAATCCCACCAAGCGGCGATGGCCGACGAGGGCGAACACCACGGTGGCGTACTGCAAGGAGACGAGTCCCGATGATTCGAATGCTGCTGCGCGTGCTGGGCCACGAGTACGCCCGGCCGATGCGACGCACCGTGGCCCTGATGACGACGACCGCGATCGCCGAGGGCCTGTCCTACGCACTGCTGGTTCCCGTGCTGCGGGCACTGTTCGGGAGCAACCCCGGCGACGCCTGGCCCTGGCTGATCGCGTTCGGTGTCGCGTTCGTGGTCTACGCGGCGCTGCGCTACACCAGTGACCTGTCCGGATTCCGCGTCGGGGCCTCGCTGCTGGGCGGCATGTACCACCGTCTGGGCGACCATCTGGCCCGCCTGCCCATCGGCTGGTACAGCGCAGGCCGGGTCGGGGAGGTCTCCGTCCTGGCCAGCCGCGGCGTCCTGCAGGCGATGAGCGTGATCGCGCATCTGCTGGCACCGTTCGTCTCCGCGTCGGTGACCCCGCTGACGATCGTCGCCGTGATGCTCGCCTTCAACTGGCAGATGGGGCTGGCCGCGTTGGTCGCCGTACCGATCGTGGCGGCCATCCAGATCTGGACGGGACGCTCGATGGCCGCCGGCGACGCCGAGCGCGCCGAACGCGACCATGACGCCACCGGGCGCGTCATCGAATTCCTCCAGGCCCAGCCGGTGCTGCGCGCCGGCGGCCGGACCGGCGAGCGCTTCCGGCTGCTCGACGACTCGCTGCGCGAGGTCCAGCGCGCGTCCCGCCGCGCCACGCTGTCGGCGCTGCCCGGCGCGGTGGGCCTGACGCTCGCGGTGCAGACGATGTTCACCGTGCTGCTGATCCTGGGCGCCTACCTCGCGCTCGGCGGCAACATCGGTGCCGCGGAGGTGCTGACGATCCTGGTGCTGGCCGCACGCTGCGCGGATCCGCTGCTGTCGCTGTCGGACATCGGCGGCAAACTCCGCGGCGCACGCTCCGAGCTGGCCAGGCTCGACACGGTCCTGCGCACCGAGCCGCTGCCGGAGGCCCGCGAACCGATCCGCCCGGAACGCCATGACCTGGAGTTCGACTCCGTCGCCTTCCGGCACGGCGACCGCACGGTGATCGACGAGGTGTCGTTGTCCCTGCCCCAGGGGCAGCGGCTGGCCGTCGTCGGACCCTCGGGCGCGGGCAAGAGCACCCTGCTCCAGCTGCTCGCACGGTTCTACGACGTGGACGCCGGCGCGGTGCGCGTGGGAGGCGTCGACGTGCGCTCCATCGACACCGAGGTGTTGATGTCGCAGATCGCCATCGTCTTCCAGAACGTCTACCTCTTCGACGGCACGATCGAGGAGAACGTGCGCCTCGGCCGCCCCGACGCCTCCGACGCCGAGGTACGGGCGGCAGCGACCGCGGCGCGGCTGGACGAGGTGATCGAGCGGTTGCCCGGCGGATGGGCGACCGATGTCGGTGAGGGCGGCGCGCTGCTGTCGGGCGGTGAGCGCCAGCGTGTCTCGATCGCGCGAGCGCTGCTGAAGAACGCGCCCATCGTGCTGTTGGACGAGGTGACCTCCGCACTGGACCCGGTCAACGAGGCCGCCGTCCACGAGGGGATCGAGCGCCTGATGGCGGGCCGGACCGTGGTGATGGTCGCGCACCGGATGCGGACCGTCCGACGCGCCGACCGCGTGGTCTTCGTGGACGGCGGCCGGATCGTCGAGGAGGGCAGCCACGACGAGCTGCTGCGCCGCGAGGGCCGCTACGCCGCCTTCTGGAACATTTCCATGGCACCGGCAGCGGGGGAATAAGTCGAAATGGTTGCCGATCCTTTGTCACGGGACCGTCGCGCCGGCGCGTTTCGCCGCCTCGCGCCGCGGCCGTACGCCCGGGCCCGAGTGCTGCTGTTTCCGCATGGCGGCGGCAGCGCGAGCTACTACCGGCCCTGGGCCGCGGCGGCACCCTGGGACATCGAATTCCTCTCCGCCCAGTACCCGGGCCGGGAGGACCGCTACTCCGAACCGGTGCCGGCGGACATCCAGGGCATCGCCGCCGCGTTGGCGGCCGATCTGCCGGACGACGGACCGCCGCTTCCGACCATCCTGTTCGGGCACAGCATGGGGGCCGCCGTCGGCTACGAGGTGGCCCGCCGGCTCTCGGCGGCGGGCCGGCCGCCCAAGGGACTGGTCGTGTCGGGGCACCCCGCCCCGCAGCTGACGAGGCCGGGCCGGGTGCATCTCGGCAGCGACGACGAGCTGGTCCAGGAACTGCGCCGCACCGAGGCAACGCATCGCGACATCCTCGACAACGCCTCGCTCATCCAGGCGTTCCTGCCCATCATCCGGGGCGACTACCGGCTGAGTGAGACCTATCGGCCCGCCCCCGGTGAGCGGCTGCGCATCCCGGTCACGGTGCTCTACGGCGATCGGGATCCCGAGATCGATCCATGGGAGGCCGAGGGATGGCGCGAGGTCACCGACGGCTCGTGTGACATCCGCACCTTCGAGGGCGGTCACTTCTATCTGGACGAGCACCGCGACCCGGTCATCGAACTCCTCACGGCGCAGGCACGCATGGCGTCCGAGGCGTCGGCGATCGCATGGCCGTCCATGCCGTGACCGCTCGCGCCGACCGGCCGGGGCGGCGCCGAACACATTCCTACAGCCGAGATGAGGGCAGTGACACCGTGACCGTCGAAACCATCGATCACCGCATCGATTTCCGGATGAGCCCAAGGGACCTCATCAACATCGGAATCTTCGGCGCGCTCTACATCGTGACGGTGGGGGTGTTCAACGCGCTGGAATTCATCAGCCCCGTGATGACGCTGGTCACCAGCGCGGTCAGCATCGTCGCGGCGGGCGTGCCGTTCATGCTCTTCCTCACCCGAGTACGGCATGCCGGCATGGTGACCGTATTCGCCGTCATCGTGAGCGGCTTCATGCTTCTCATCGGGAGTCCGCCGGTCAGTCTCGCGATCGGGGTGGCGGCGGCGCTGGTCGCCGAGGCGCTGCTGTACCTGGGCCGCTACCGTTCGCGGCAGTTGAGTGTGCTCGCCTATGCCGTGTTCAGCACCTGGTTCGCCGGCCTGTTCATGCCGATGCTCTATGCCCGCGAGGACTTCCTGTCCAGCCCGTACATGAAGGAGATGGGCGCGGACTACGTCGAGCAGCTGGACGCCCTGCTGTCCCCGGCCGTGCTGATCGCATTCGACGTGTCCACGCTGGTGTTCGGCCTGATCGGCGGTGCGCTGGGACTCCGGCTGTTGAACAAGCACTTCCGGAAAGCCGGGCTGGTGTGACCAGCGCCAGTACGCAGCTGGGCCCGGCCGCACCGAAGGAGACGGTCCCCGTCGCAGCGGAGGGGACCGTCTCCCGAGGGGCGCTCGACCCCCGCACCGCGGTGGCGATCCTGCTGGCCGCGAGCATCACCATCATGTCGCCCGGCGGAGTGTGGTTCGTTCCGGCGGCCCTGATCGCCGGTGTGCTGCTGGCGCTCTCCGAGCGGGCCTGGCGGCGCGCGATCGGGTTGCCGGTGGCCGCGGGGGCGGCCGCCGCGGTGGCCTATCTGCTGCCGCTGGCCGCCGCATGGCCGGTGCTCGGCCTCTTCGGGGCCATGGGCGGGTTCTCGCTGCGACTGGTGGCGGTGGGAGGCATCGCCGCACACCTGATCCGGACCATCTCGCCGACCCGGCTCACCGCCGCGCTGCGGTCGGCGCGGGTGCCGTCGGCGTTCACCGTGTCCGGCGCGGTGCTGCTGCGGTTCGTCCCCACCATCGTCGCCGAGGCGCGGGCGGTACGTGACGCCATGCGGCTGCGCGGGCTCGGCGGCTGGCTGACGATGCTGCGCCATCCCGTCCGCGCCATCGAATACTTCACGGTGCCGCTCATGGCGTCGAGTCTGCGCGCGGCGGAGGATCTCTCGGCGTCGGCGCTGCTGCGCGGGCTGGGCTCGCAGCCGCGGCCGACGTCGATGCATCCGCCGCGGTTCGGCCCCGCCGACGCGGCGGCCGCGGTCGTGGTGGTACTGCTTGCGGCGGCGACGCTGCTGTGGAGGGCCGGGCGATGATCCAGCTGAAGGACGTCCGGTGGGTGTACCAGGGCGGTGACACCGCCGTACTCGACGGGGTCGACCTGCACATCCGGCGCGGCGAGACGGTGGTGGTGTGCGGGCCGAGCGGATCGGGCAAGAGCTCGGCGCTGCGGCTGATGAACGGCCTCATCCCGCACTTCCACGACGGGACCCTGACCGGGGAGGTCCGCGTCGACGGGGAACCGATCACCGATCTGGCACAGGTCGGGCGGGTGACGGGGACGGTGCTGCAGCATCCGCGCCGCCAGTTCTTCACCGACGCCGTCGACACCGAACTGGCCTTCGCGCTGGAGAACTTCGGTACCCCGCCGCAGCGCATCCGCGACCGGGTCGGCGAGGTCATCGCCGACTTCGGGCTGGCCGATCTCACCGGCCGGCTGCGGGAGCTGTCGGGCGGTCAGCAGCAGCGGGTGGCGTGCGCGGCGGCCATCTCGCACGGGCCGCCGCTGCTGCTGTTCGACGAACCCACCTCCAACCTGTCGCCGCAGGGCATCGCAGATCTCACCGAGGGGCTGCGACACCTCCGGGAGCTGGGCGCGACCCTCGTCATCGCCGAACACCGCCTGCACTATCTGCGTGAACTCGCCGACCGCATCGTGGTGCTCCACGACGGCCGCGTCGCCAAGGAATGGACCCGGGCCGAATTCCCCGGACTGACCGAGGAGATGTTGCGCGGGGAGGGACTGCGCAGCCTCGACCCGCCCCAAAGAACGGCGGTGGCACCGGCATGCGCGTACGGACCCAGCGTCGCGCAGGGAGAAGCCGGGCCCCGGGAGGAGGCGGCGGAGCCGGCGGACAAGGCCGGTGAGCAGGCCGCCGCCGCACCCACACCAGCACCCGGACCGGACACGGACGGCGCCGGCGTCGTCCTGCGCGGCGTGCGGTGCGCATTCCGCGGGCGCCCCGCGCTCGACATCGTGGAAGCGCAGCTGCCCGCCGGTGTCATCACCGCCGTCACCGGCCCCAACGGCGCGGGCAAGAGCACCCTGGCCCGCATTCTCGCCGGGCTGCAACGCCATACCGGCCAGGTGCTCCTCGACGGCCGGCCGCTGTCCCGCGCACAGCGGCAGCGCGAGTCCGCGATCGTCATGCAGGACGTGCAGCGGCAGCTGTTCACCGACAGCGTCACCGCCGAACTGCGCCTCGGCGCGACTCCGGACCAGGCGGCACACGCCGCCACCGTCCTCGCCGACCTCGACCTGGACGGCTTCGGCGACCGGCACCCGCTGTCGCTGTCCGGCGGCCAGCAGCAGCGCCTGGTCGTCGCCACGGCTCGGCTGAGCGGCCGCCGCATCGTCATCTTCGACGAGCCCAGCTCCGGCGTCGACCGCCGCCACCTGCAATCGATGACGCGCACCATGCGCGACGTCGCCGCGGGCGGTGCGGTGGTCGTCCTCATCAGCCATGACGCCGACCTGCTCGACCTCGCCGCGGACCAGGAGCTGAGCCTGCGCCCGATCCGGTGACCGCCGTCGCCGGTCAGGATCTTTGACGGGACTCCCCGAAGGTCCTCGCCACCCCGTGCAAAATTCACATGGACTGGGGTGGGGTGAACATTGCCGTGCGAACGTTCCGATTACTACTCTTTCGGTATTCGTGCAGGCTGAAAAGTGAATGCCCATCAGCCCACCGAAACCCTTCCCATCTGGCCTGCTCGCGAATCAGGAGTCCTTGAACCATGGCGCATCGGTCCACGTCGAGACTCCCGCTGACCGAGGGCCAGGCCGGAATTTGGTACGGCCAGCAACTGGACGATTCCAAACTCGCCCACTCCTTTGCCGACTACCTCGACATCACCGGTCCGGTGCTCCCCGAATTACTCCGGGAAGCGGTCTGCCGCACGGTGGGAGAGGCGGAGGCGCTGGGTATCTCCTGCGGTGAGGACGCCGACGGCCCATGGCAGCAAGTGGAGACTCCTCTCGAAGTGGACGTGCCTCTCGTCGACCTCGGCCGTGAGGCGGAGCCGTGGGAAGCGGCACAGCGGTGGATGAGAACGCAGATCAACAGCCCGCTGGACCCGGCCCTCGGGGGTATTCAGCGTCACGCGATTCTCCGCATCTCGGCAGAGCGGCACATCTGGTTCTGGCAGCTGCACCACCTGGTGGCCGACGGAGTCACCTCACAGTTCATCGCCCGCCGCGCGGCTGCTGTCTACGACGCCCTGTCCGCCGGCCGGACCGTGCCCCCGACCCCCTTCGGGAGCCTGCGTTCCCTCGTCGAGGAGGAGCAGCGCTACCGCTCGTCCGCGGAGCACGCACAAGACCGTGAGTACTGGCTGACGCAGTTCGCGGACATCGAGCAGGTGGCCGGCCTCACCGACGATTCCCTGCTGCCGGCCGGGGTTCCCCTCAGGGAAACCTGGTATGCCAGCGCGGATATGGAAGGGCTGCTGCGCGCGTGCTCGCGCGCGCATCAGGTGACATGGTCGCGGGTGGTGATCGCCGCGTTCGGCGCATACGTCAGCCGGCTCACCGGTTCAGCCGACACCATTCTCGGCCTGCCGGTGTCGAATCGCCACACACCTGCTGCCGCCATCACTCCGGGCATGGTTTCCAATGTGATACCGCTGCGTCTGCGCATCGCACGCGCCATGAGTTTCGCCGAACTGCTTGCGCAGGTCGACGAGAAGATCAGGGAGACCCGTGCTCACCGGCGGTACCGTTTCGAGGAAATACGGCGCGAAATCGGGGAGGGGGACGGAAACGCACGCGTCTTCGGCCCCATAGCCAACGTCCTTTCGCTGGACTCCGAGTTGTCCTTCGGAGGGTGCCCCGCCCGGCACCACAATCTGACACCCGGCCCGATCGAAGACCTGATGCTGGGTGTCTACGAGAAACCCCAGGGCCTTACCTTCACCTTCGACGCCAACGCGGCACTCTACAGCGGTGAAGACCTCAGGAACCACAGGTCGAGGTTCCAGGCGTTTCTGCACCAGGTGATCACGGATACCGAGCGCCCCCTGGGGGACATCGACATCCTCGACGCGGCGGAGCGCCGCAGCTTTCTGGAGATCCGCCCGCGTCGGCCGGCAGCGGCCGACGAACAGTCGCACACGCTCACAGAGGCCTTCGAGGCACAGGCCGCCGCGACTCCGGACCTAATGGCCGTGAAGTGCGGAACATCGAGCCTGTCGTATGCGGAACTGAATGCGCGGGCGAACCAGCTGGCCCGGCTGCTCATCCGGCACGGCGCCGGGCCGGAGCGGTTGGTGGCGGTCTCCATGCCGCAGGAGGCCGACCTCGTCGTGGCGCTCCTGGCGGTCCTCAAGTCGGGAGCCGCGTACCTTCCCGTCGATCCCGACTATCCCCAGGACCGCATCACCTTCCTGCTCCAGGACGCGGAGCCCGTGCTGCTGCTCACGATGTCCGGCCTGGCGGCGCGATCCCCCCGGGGCGACGTCATCCCCGTCCTCCTCGATACCGCGTCGACCCGGCAGCGCCTGGCCGGTCTTCCGCAGGACGATGTGAGACCCGGCGAACGCCTTCGCCCCGTCTCGCCCGGCAACGCGGCCTACGTCATCTACACCTCGGGATCCACCGGACGCCCCAAAGGCGTGGTCGTACCCCACCAAAACGTCCTCGCCCTGTTCGCCGCCGCCCGGGAGCTCTTCGATCTCCGTGCAAGTGACGTGTGGACGATGGCCCACTCGTACTCGTTCGACTTCTCCGTATGGGAACTGTGGGGAGCATTGCTGCACGGCGGATGTCTCGTCCTGGTCCCCGCCGCGACGAGGCGTTCGCCGGACGAACTCCTCAGGCTGCTGGCCCAGGAGAACGTCACGATCCTCAGCCAGACACCCGCCGCCTTCTACCAGTTGCTGCAGGCGGACAGGGACGACCCGCGGGCCGGGCAGGAGCTGGCTCTGCGCTATGTCGTCTTCGGCGGTGAGGCGCTCGATCCCGGACGGCTGGAAGAGTGGTACGAGCTCCACGGCGATGACGCTCCGGTCCTGGTCAACATGTACGGGATCACGGAGACCACCGTCCACGCGAGTCATGCGGCGCTCGGCAAGTCCCTTCAGCTGTCCCGGGTCGGGAGCCTGATCGGCCAGAGCCTGCCGGGGCTGGCGCTCTATCTCCTCGACGAGGACCTGCAGCCCGTTCCGCCCGGCGTCACGGGGGAGATCTACGTGGCCGGCGACCAGGTGGCCCGCGGCTATATGGGCCGGCCGGGACTCACCTCGTGCCGATTCGTCGCCAACCCCTTCGGATCGCCCGGCGCACGGATGTACCGGTCCGGCGATCTCGCCCGTCGGCAGGCGGACGGGCTCCTGCAGTACCGGGGCCGTGCGGACGACCAGGTGAAGATCCGCGGCTACCGGATCGAACTGGGAGAAGTCGAGGCGGAGTTGCGTGCGTGCCCGGAGGTCACCGCGGCCTGTGTGGTGGTGCGGAAGGACTCCGTCGGAGACCATGCGCTGATCGCCTACGCGGTGCTGGAGGACGCCTCGGGCACGGATCCGGCCGACCTGCGCACACGCCTGGCACGGCGGCTCCCTCCCCACATGGTGCCGGCCGCCATCATGGCGATCGACCAGATCCCGCTGACGGCCCACGGCAAACTCGACCGTCGAGCCCTGCCCGAGCCGGTGTATCTCCGCGCCGGGCGAGGCGCGGCTGCGGCCTCCCCTCTGGAGCGCGACGTCATCGACGCCTTCAGCCACGCGCTGGGGGTCTCGGACATCTCCACGGAAGACAGCTTCTTCGATCTGGGCGGAGACTCCTTCAAAGCGGTACGTCTCGCCCGCCGGATAGGCCAGGGGCTGTCCGTACTGGATGTATTCCAGAACCCCACACCAGGAAAGCTCGCCCTCCGCATCCTGGAACGGGAAAACGGGGAACGGGAAAACGGGGAGGAAAAGCAGCGCATTCTGCAGTGCCTGGCGAGCGAGAAGAACGCGGAATTCACCCTCGTCTGCATACCCTACGGAGGCGGCACCGCCGCGGCCTACCAGAGCCTTGCCACCGAGCTGGCGCCCCATGCACGGGTGTGGGCGGCCGCGTTGCCCGGACACGATCCGACCCAGCCTCAGGAATCCCTGCTGGCATTGCACGACACCGCCGAGCTGATCGCGGCGGAAGTCAGCCGTTCCCTCAGCGGCCCGTTCGCCCTGTACGGCCACTGCGCAGGCTCTGCCCTCGCCGTGGCGGTGACACAACGGCTGGAGCGGATGGGCCGCACACCGGTCGCCCTGTACATCGGGGCCGCACTTCCCGAGGCTGATCCGCAGGCGCAACTGGAGCGTGCCACGACGTGGTCCGCAAAGGCCCTGCACGCCTATATGACCTCACTCGGGGGTTTTGACGGAGCGCTGGACGAGTCCGATCTGCAGACCGTCCTGAACGTGATCCGGCATGACATGAAACAGGGCCTGCTCTTCCAGATCGAAGTGCAGGAGGGGCGGCATGAGCGGCTGACCACTCCGCTCATCGCCGTGATCGGCGACGCGGACAGCGCCACCGAGGGCTATGAGCGCGACCACGTCCGTTGGGAGCGCTATGCGGCGCACGTCGAACTGCTGGAAGTCGCCGGAGGTGGGCACTATTTCGTCACTCACCAACCGAAGGAACTCGCCGCACTGATCTCGGAACGCTTCGAAGCACTGCATTCCGCCGGATGACATCCGTCGAGGAATGCGACCGCAGCGGTGGCTGTGGAACACAGTGCGGGTGGGGTGCGGCGTCGATCACCGTCATGGATCTGACTGCTTGACAAATGTACGGAAGCGTAAGGGAAATGGGGTTGTGAGATGTGCGGGATTGCCGGCTGGGTGTCGTTCGACGCTGATCTGACGCACCGGGGTGACGTACTCGACGGAATGACCGCGACGATGGCCTGCCGCGGACCGGACGGCCGTGGCACGTATGTGCGCACACATGTCGGGCTGGGGCATCGGCGTCTTGCCATCATCGACCTGCCCGGCGGAACACAGCCGATGACCGTGAGCACACCGGCCGGCGACATCGCCATGGTGTACTCCGGGGAGGCCTACAACTTCCAGGAACTGCGCGAGCGTCTCACGTCGCTGGGGCATGCGTTCCGGACGGACAGCGACACCGAGGTGGTGCTCCGCAGCTACCTGCAGTGGGGCGAGGGCCTCGTCGACCACCTCGACGGGATGTACGCGTTCGCGATCTGGGACGAGCGCGACCAGAAGCTGCTTCTGGTGCGCGACCGCATGGGGATCAAGCCGCTCTACTACTACCCGACGCCGGACGGTGTGCTGTTCGGCTCCGAACCGAAGGCGATCCTGGCGAACCCCCTGGTGCGCAAGGCGGTCGACACGGACGGACTGCGGGAGCTGTTCGCGCAGACCAAGACCCCGGGCTGGGCGCTGTGGAAGGGCATGCACGAGATGCTGCCCGGCACGCTGATCTCCGTGGACCGCAACGGGCTGCGGCAGCGCACCTACTGGCACCTGCGCGCGATCGAGCACACCGACAGCCGTGACGACACCGTGGCACGGGTGCGGGAACTGCTCACCGGCATCGTCGACCGGCAGCTGATCTCGGATGTGCCGCAGTGCGTGCTGCTCTCGGGCGGACTGGACTCCAGCGCGATCACCGGTCTGGCGGCGGAGCGGCTGGCCTTGCGCGGCGAGCAGGTGCGTACGTTCTCGGTGGATTTCGTCGGCCAGGAGGAGAACTTCGTCCCCGACGAGATGCGCGACACTCCCGATTCGCCGTTTGTGCGCGATGTCGCGGCGCATGTGGGGTCCGCGCATCACGACGTGGTGCTGAATCCCGCCGATATCTCGGACCCTGCGGTGCGGCGCGCGGCCGTTGCCGCCCGGGACATTCCGATCGGGTTCGGTGATCTCGACAATTCGCTGTATCTGCTGTTCAAGGCGATCCGGGAGCACTCGACGGTGGCGCTGTCGGGGGAGTCGGCCGACGAGGTGTTCGGCGGCTATCCCTGGTTCCACCACGAAGCGGCGCTCCGCGCCGACACCTTTCCGTGGATGACGGTCATTCCCCCGCTGAGCCTCGCGGGGCGGACCGACCACATCGAGCCCGGCCTGCGCAAGCGGCTCGATGTGCAGACCTACACCGCCGACCAGTACGCCACGGCGCTCGCCGAGGTCGAGCACCTCGACGGGGAATCCGAGCTGGACCGGCGCATGCGCACCACGTTCCATCTGCATCTGACGCGTTTCGTGCGCACGCTGCTGGACCGCAAGGACCGGCTGTCGATGGCGGTCGGGCTCGAGGTGCGGGTGCCCTTCTGCAACCACGAGCTCGTGGAGTACGTCTACAACACGCCCTGGTCACTGAAGACGTTCGACGGCCGGGAGAAGAGCCTGCTGCGCCAGGCCGCGGCACATGCGCTGCCGCGGTCGGTGGTGGAACGGGTCAAGAGCCCGTATCCGTCGCCGCAGAACCCCGGGTACGCGGCGCATCTGCAGCAGCAGGTGAAGGAGCTCGTCGCGGAGCCGGACGCCCCGGTGTTCGCACTGGCCGACCGGGCCTGGGCGCAGCAGGTCGTGGCGCAGGATCCGGCGCGCATGCCGGTGGCCGTACGGGCCGGTCTGGAGCGGGTGCTCGACCTGCACACCTGGCTGGATCTGCACTCGCCCGAACTGCAGCTGGACTGACCACGCCTGCGGGAAGCGCGCGCCGCCCGGCGCTACCCGCACCGCGCCCGGTGCCACTCCACTTCGTCGGCCGTCATCGGGGCACGGATGCTGTACACGTCACCGACCCGCAGATCGCTGGGGGTGCTGTACTCGCCGTGTGTGCCGATGACGGAGACGGCGACGTGGGAGTCGGGCTGCCAGAACGTCCGGTAGTACGGTGCGTTCGCCGGGAGCTCCGGGATCTCCAGCAGGGGGACGCCGCGACGCTGCAGCAGGCGCTGCAGCTTCGCGAACCGGAGCCGGGGAGCGAACCGTCCGTAGCGGGCCCGGAGCGGCTCGTCGATGAGCGAGCCGCGCCGGTAGGCCAGCCTGTGCACCTGCAGCGTGAAGTGGTGGCCCGACCAGGGGTGGTCGGCGGCGGCCCGGTCCCAGAAGAACTCGGGCAGGCCGTAGCTGTGGCACAGGCTGCGGTCGCCGAAGTTGTTCTCGCCGAAGTCCGGCCCCAGGACCTCGGTGACGCGGTCGGGGGAGTCCGTGTGGCGCAGGCCGAGCACGGTGCCGGTGGTGACGACGTCCAGGTAGAACGCCAGGGAGTACGGGGTCAACTGTTGTTCCTCGGTGCGGTGTGGTCACATGCGGTGCGCGGGGACATTCTCCCGGTGTGCGCACCGCATGGGCCACTCGGCAACCGCAGACGCCGGCCCTCGCAGGGGCGCGCTCACTCCCGCGTCATTTCCGGTGCCGCCTGGGGGCGTTGGGCCAGTACGCGGTCGGCGGTGTCGAGGATGTTGCGGAAGGTGTTGGTGATGATCGGCCGGGCGAGGCGCCGGGTGAGGAAGGGGCCGACCAGCGGGAGGGGGATCTCGGCGCGGGTGGTCCACTGCACCCGGGTGCCGCCGTCGACCTCAGTAAACGTCATGCGGCCGAGATCGTGCCGGGCCGGCGGAAGGCTGCGCTCGACGACGTACTCGGTGGCGTACGGCGGGTCGTACTGGGTGATGCGCTCCCGGAACCAGCCGATCAGCCAGAGGTGGCTGCGCACTGCGCCGACGCCGTAGGCCGCGCCTTCGCCGCGCCGGGTCAGACGGCAGCGCAGCACCAGGGGCGAGCGCGTGTAGTGGGTGGTCGTGGTGAGCCAGGCGAACACGGTGTCGATCGGGGCGCCGATGACGCGTTCAACGGTCATGGTTTCCATGGCTGGTGATCTCCTTTGTCTCTGTTCCTCTGTCGAGTGGGCGCACCGCGTCGGTGGGGTGCAGCTTGTCCGGGTTGCGCATGACGTAGAGGCCGGTGACCCGTCCGTCGTTGATCTCGAAGGCGAGCAGCCAGTCGAGTGCCCCGCCGGTGAGGCAGCGGGCCGCGGGCATGCCGTTGTAGATGGCGTGCTCGATCCGGGTCGTCGCGGTGAGGCTGGTGCGGGCCACGCCGAGCACGAACCGCGCGACGTCGTCGCGGCCGGTGATCGGGCGGCGGGCGGCGGCCACCTTCCCGCCGCCATCGGAGATCTGCACGACATCGGGCGCCAACAGGTCCATCAGCGCCTGGACTTCACCGGTCGAGGCCGCGGACAGAAACCGTTCGACGATCTGCCGGGTGGCATCGGAGTCCGGCTCGAAGCGGCGGCGCCGCGCGTGGACGTGCTTGCGTGCGCGGTGGGCGATCTGCCGGACGCTGACCTCGCTCTTGCCGACCGAGGCGGCGATCTCGCCGTGGGTGTAGCCGAACACGTCGTGCAGGAGGAACACCGCCCGCTCGGTCGGGTTCAGCGTCTCCAGTACGAGCAGCACGGCCATCGACACCGACTCGGCCAGGATCGCGTCCTCGCTCACCTCGGGGGCGGTGCGAATGGGCTCGGGCAGCCATGTGCCGACGTACTCCTCGCGCCGGGCCCGCACCGCGCGCAGGTGGTTGAGGGCCTGCCGGGTCACCATGCGGACCAGGTAGGCGCGCGGATGCCGGACATCGGCCGGATCGACCGCACGCCACCGCAGATAGCTCTCCTGCAGCACGTCCTCGGCGTCGGCGGCGCTGCCCAGCATCTCGTAGGCGATGGTGAACAGCAGCGGACGGTGCTCGGTAAAGGCGTCCTCAGCCATCGCCCGCCCCCACCCTCACCATGCACTGGCACTTCGTCATCACACCCGGCTCCTCTCCTACGGACGCCCATCGAGACACCTCGCAGCGGAAAAGCGTGACAGCCCGTCGGTGTGATTCGCTTCACAGGGGGATTCGCCTGGCAGTTGAACACCGGCTCAGTGCAGTGCAGCGGCGCAGTGTTTTGGCGACGGCAGGAGAAAGGGGACCGGCCCGTGAGGGCAGGTCCCCTGCGGTGGAGCGGGCCCCGGTCCGGGCCTGGGGCCGGGACCGGGGGCTGTTGCCGTTACCTGCGGATGATGTTGTTGCACCCCTTGGTCGAGCCGATCTTGGTGGACTGGACGCCCGAGTCGCCCTCGCCGTTGAACGCGTTGGCCAACAGGCCGTTGAGGATCCCGACGTTGCCGAGTACGTCGACGTTCGCCTCGTGTGACCTGCACGAGGTGCTCTGGCGGATGTCGATCTTGCGGCCGTGCGACTTGCCGTGATGGTGGCTGTCGCCCCACTGCTGCGGTTGCACGATCTCGGGGCTCAACTGCTGCTGGGGAGTGTTGACGCGGATCGGCTGCTGCTGGGGCGTGGACACGCGGGTCGGTTGCTGCTTGGGGGAGTCGACGCGGTTCGACTGGGTGCGGCTGTGGCTGCCGCCGCCCTTCCCGCCGCCGGCTTGGGCGGTGCCGGCGCCGACGAGACCGACGCTGGCGACGGTGATTGCCACGACGGCGGCCTTACGAAGCTTGTACATGTCATCTCCGATAGATTGAACAGATTCGATCAGTAACCGATCGACTCCATACAGTTAATTAAGGCTAATGCGAAAGGCCGTGTACTTACTCGGTGACGCGCCGTAATCCCGCGACCTCCGGCGGGTGGTGGCCGGGGTCGTCGGGCGGTGGCGGCTCCTCGGGGTGCCCCGTCCCTGTTGTCAGGAGTCGAAGCGGGGGTATAGCGGAGGAACTCAGCGGTTCGGGCAATAAAGGGACATCGGCGGTTGTTTTCGGTCAGGATCTGGCAGGTGGCGTCCTGTGCGGGATCAGTCGGTCTCGCCCGGGGGTGGCTCGGAGTTCGGCCCTCGGCAGGGGTGTCGCATGTGGGGGTCATCCGGCCGTAACCGCGATCTGGTGGAGAATTTTTTGTGATGATGCGCAAACGGTGAAGAAAATCGACCGAAAGTGTGCACGGGGTTTTGACCCTTGCTTGGTTGTGCCGCGATGGTCGTTCCCATGTCCGCCACTCCCCGACCCGCGGCCAGCGGCCCGCTGCGCCGCCGCGACTTTCGTCTGCTGCTCGCCGGTGCCGCGGCCGGACACCTCGGTGCCCAGGTGACCCTGGTCGCCCTGCCCCTCGTCGCCGTCCTCGAACTCGACGCCCCGGCATTCCAGGTGGGCTTGCTCACGGCCGCGGAGACCGCCGCGTTCCTGCTGGTCGGGCTGCCGGCCGGGGCCTGGGTCGACCGGATGCGCAAGCTGCCGCTGATGATCCGGGCCGACGCGGTACGGGCGGTGGCGATGGCGAGCATCCCGCTCGCCGCCGTCGCCGATGCGCTGACGATGGCGCAGCTGTACCTCGTCGCCCTGGTCACCGGCGTGGCGACGGTCTTCTTCGACGTGGCCCACCAGAGCTTCCTGCCCCAACTGCTGCCCAGGGACCAGCTGGTCTCGGGCAACGGCGCGCTGGAGAGCATCCGTTCCTCGGCGCAGGTGGCGGGCCCCGGGCTGGGCGGCGGTCTTGTGCAGCTGCTCGGGGCCTCCCTGGCCCTCGTCGCCGACGCGGTCGGCTATACGCTCTCCGCGCTGTTCCTGTGCGGCATCAAGCACCCCGAGAGCCGCCCGCAGCGCGCTCCGGGTTCCTCGCTGCGCCAGGACATCGCGGAGGGGCTGCGGTTCGTGTTCCGGCACCCGCTGCTGCGGGTGATCGCGGTGACGACCGGAATGGCGAACTTCTTCACCGCGACGCTGATGGCCACTCAGGCCGTCTTCCTGGTACGGGTGCTCGGACTGGCACCCGCAATGGTCGGCCTCGTCCTCGCCGCCTCGGCGGTGGGCGGGCTCGCCGGCGCGCTGTGCGCGGGCCGGCTCGCCGCCCGGTTCGGCCAGGCCAGGATCATCTGGCTGTCCGCGCTGGTCACCGGCCCGTTCGCACTGCTGTGGCCGCTCTCCGGGCGCGGTGCGGGCGCCGCACTGTTCGCGGTCGGCTCCGGCGTGGTCTTCTTCGGCGCCGTCGTCTACAACGTCGCGCAGGTGAGCTTCCGTCAGGCACTGTGCCCGCCCCGGCTGCTCGGCCGGATGAATGCCACCCTGCGGTTCCTGATGTGGGGCACCCTGCCGCTCGGTGCCCTGGCCGGTGGCGCGCTGGCCGACGCCTTCGGCGCCCGCACCGCGCTCGTGTGGTGCGCGGCCGGATTCCTTCTCGTACCGCTGCCGCTGCTGCTCTCTCCGCTGCGCCGGATGCGCGAACTGCCGGTCGGCGCCGGTGAACCGCAGGTCGGCGCCGGTGAACCGACGGCCGGTGTCGGTGAACCGACGGCCGGTGTCGCGGCCGAGGACACGGCTCGCCCGGCCGCCCCGGTGGACCCGGCCGAGCCCGCGTCCCTCGGCTGATCGCCGACCGCTGACCGCCGACTGCCGACCGCCACCGCCGACCGTCACCCCGTACCCGGCCTCACCCTCCGCGCCGCCCCGCGCTCAAAAACGCACCCCCGCGCGTCCCCGGGCGCCCCGAGCCCCCGCCCGCCGCGCACCCCCGCGCGTCCCCGCCCGTCCGCCGTCCCACCCGCATCTCCTCCGGCGATGCGTGCCCGTCTCGACGAAGAGGATCAAGAGGATCACGTGCTCAGCATCACGAGCCAGTACCTGGCCCGTTACCGGCGGCTGGAAGCCGGTGACGGGGCCCCGGTCCTGCTGCCCGTCACGGGCGCCCAGCGTCGCTTTGCGCTGGTACGTGCCATGGACCCCGCAGGGCGGCCGGATCTCGTGCCGATGTTCTTCGCCTTTCCGCGCGGCACGGTGGACCCCGAGCGCCTAGCGGCGGCCGCGAACCGGCTCGCCGCCCGGCACCCCGTACTGCGGGCCCGGACCACCGTGCTGCGCGGCACCCCCGCCCTCCGCCTGGAGCAGCCGCAGGTACCCGTGGCGCGGATGGAGTGCGCGCCCGGCGAGGACGCGGCCACCGTGCTGCGCCGTGCCCTGGACCACTGGTCCCCGCAGGGCCCGCCGCTGCGGATGTTCCTGGTGCCGGACGGGCCGCAGGGTGCGCAGGAGGTGCTCGCCGTCGTACTGGACCACACCGCGTGCGACGGCAAGTCGCTGGCCCGCCTCGTCGGGGAGCTCGGCGCCGGTTACGACGAAGGCGCCGACGCCGAGGGCCCCGCTCCCGCCGAGGTCCAGGCCGAACTGGCCGCCTACCGGGAAGCCGTACTGCGGCAGCTCGACGCGGAGGAGCGTGCGGGTGCGCCGGAGGCCATGGCGTACTGGGGCGAACGGCTGCGCGCGGTACGCGAACAGGCCCCCGCGCCATGTCCCGGACCCCGCTCGCCCGGTGCGCTGCCGAGCGGCTCGGCCGCGCTGCGGATGCCCGCGCCGCCCGACGGGGTGCCCTTCCCCGCGCTGCTCGATGCCTGCCGGGCGGCGGCAGCGGTGCTGTACGGAACGGGCCGGGTGGTGCCGCTCGGCTACCCGTGGGGCGGCCGGCCGGCCGGCGCCGCACCGGTGCTCGGCTGCTTCCTGAACACCGTGGTCTTCCCCGCCGCGACCGGCGACGCGCCCACCGCCGACGCGACGGCGGAGGCCTGGTGGGACGACCTGGACCACGCCGCCACCCCCTTCGACGCCGTGGTGCACGCCGCCCGCGCGGCCGGCTCGGGATGGACCGGCCGGCTCGACGGCATGCTGACCGTGGACGACACCCGCCGCCATCCCCCGCTCCGCCTGGGCGGTGTGACCGGCCGTGAGGTCACCGTCGACGGCAGAGCGGTCCGCGGCCCCTTCGCGGTCTCCGTCAGCCAGGGCCCCGAGCTGCTGCTGCGCATGGTGTGGGACCGCGCCATCCTCCCCGATCACCTCGCCGAGAGCGCCTTCGCCGCCCTCACCGACGCACTGCGGATCCCGGCGCCGGCAGCCGGCTGACCCCGCCCCGGGGGCCCGCCCCCGGACACACCCACCGCACACCCACCGAACTCCGCCGGACCCGCCGCGCGATCCGCGGCAGGTCCGCGCACCCCACAGGCCGGGCCCGACCATGCCCCGGCCGGAGAAACCGCCCCGACGACCTCAGGGATCGCCCATGCTTCCGCTCTCCTCCTCGCAGGAGATCGTCTGGCTGCACGAACAGGTGCAACCGGGCAGCCGCGCCTACAACTTCACCGCCGCACTCGACCTGTGGGGCACGCTCGACACCGAGGCGCTGCGCCACGGACTCACCGCCGCCCTCGACCGGCACGCCGGACTGCGGCTGGAACTCGTCGCCGTCCCCGGGGCGATGCCCGGGCAGCGGGTCGCCGAGAGCTGCCCGCCGCGGCTGCGGACCGTGGACCTCAGCGGGGCCGCCGACCCGGAGACCGCGTTCCAGGAGCTGCTGCGCACCGAGGCGGAGACCCCGCTCGACACCTACGAAGCACCGCTGCTGCGCTGGACGCTGGTACGGCTGGGGGACGACCGGCACCGGCTGATCCATGTCGAGCACCACCTGATCCACGACGGTCACTCGTTCGCGATCCTGCTGCGGGACGTCTTCACCGTCTACCGGGGCCGCGTCCTGGGCGAGCCGGTACAGCTGCCGTCCGCTCCCTCGTACGCCGACCACGTCCGTGCCCGGTCCGCGGACGAGGCGAGCGCGGAGCGGCGCGAGGGGCTGGAGTTCTGGACCGGGGCACTGCGCGAGCTGTCCTACGACCTGCCGCTGCCCGGCCTGGCCCGGCCCGGCTCCCGGCGTCGGCACCACGGCGGCCAGCTGCGGCAGTCGATCGGTGCGGATCTGGCGGAACGCCTGCGCGCCCACGCCCGTACGCGCGGTCTGACGCCGTTCGCCACGCTCCTGGGGCTCTTCGCCGAGCTGCTGCGCCGGCACAGCGGCCGCTCGCAGATGGTGGTCGGCACCGCGGTCGGCAACCGCCCGCGCGGTTTCGAGGACGCCGTGGGCATGTTCGTCAACACCATCCCGCTCCCGCTCCGGCTGGACCCCGCCGCCCCGGCCGAGGAGTCCATGGACGAGGTGACCGACACCCTCCTGCGCGCGCTGCCGCACCAGGAGGTGCCGATCCAGGAGCTGACCCGCGCGCTCGGCCTGCACACCTCGGGTGCGGACAACCCGTTGTTCAGCGTCATGTTCAGCGCGCACGACGCCGAACTCCCCGACATCGACGTCCCCGGCCTGGACATCACCCTCTTCGAGGGCTTCAACACCGGCACCACACGGTTCGACCTGGACGTGGTGCTGCTGCCGGACGACCGCCGCGGCGTCGGCCCCCGGCACGGCGCGCCGGGCATGACGCTGGTGTGGGACTACGACGCCGACATGTTCGGCGAGGACGTGGCCAAGCTGCTCGCCGGGCGGTTCCTCGACCTGCTGCGGGCGTACCTCGACGCGCCCGGCACCGCCCTCGCGGACCTGGCGCCGCCGCCGGCACCCCCGGCCCTCCCGGCCGCCGCCGGGCAGGCGCCGCACCACGACCCGCTCGACCCCGCCACCGCCCACGACCCCTCGCTGCCCGCGCTGCTCATCGGCGCCCGCCGGATCACCTACGGCGACCTGGAGGAGCGGGTCGCCGGGCTCGCGCAGCGGATGCGGGCGGCGGGGGTGCGGGCCGGTCAGCCGGTGGCCGCCGTGCTGCCCCGCGGCGCCGACTCGGTCGTGACGCTGCTGGCCTGTCTGCGGACCCGGGCGGTGTACTGCCCGCTGTCGCCGTCCGATCCGCCCGCCCGGCTGGAGCTGCTGCTCGGCCGGCTGGCTCCCGCGCTGGTCCTGACCTCGCCGGACGCCCCCGTCACCGTTCCCGACTCGCTGCCGTCGGCCCTCGTCGACGCTCCGGTCCTGCCGCCGGCGCGGGCCGCCGAGGCCGTGCCCGGTGCCGCGTACATCATTCACACCTCCGGCTCGACGGGCATACCCAAGCCCGTCGCCGTCGGCCGTGCGGCGCTGGAGAACCATCTGACCGGAGCGGCCGCCCGGTTCGGCCTGCGTCCGGGGGACCGGGTGCTGCTGTTCGCCCAGCCGTCGTTCGACGTGGCCCTCGAAGAGGTGCTGCCGTCGCTGTACGCCGGGGCCTGCCTGGTCGCGCCCGAGCGTGAGGTACCGACCGGCACCGAGCTGGCCGAACTGCTGGCCGCCGCCCGGGTCACCGTGGCCAATCTGCCCACCAGTTACTTCCTGGCGACCCGCGAGGAGATGCGCCCGGCGCTCCGCGACGGCCACTGGGCGCCGCGGCTGCTGGTGCTCGGCGGCGAACGCCTCCCGGCGGATGCGCTGCGCGCGTTCCTCGCCGACACCGACAGCACCGTCCTCAACGTCTACGGCGTCACCGAAGCCGCCATCAGCTCCACCGTCCACGAGATCACCCCGGGCGCCCTCGCCGACGGGGCGGAGATCCCGCTCGGCACCGAACTGCCCGGCGAACGGGTCCACGTCCTGGACGCGTACCACCGGCCGCTTCCGGACGGCGCGGTCGGTGAACTGGCCATCGCCGGCGCCGGGTTGGCCGAGGGCTATGTCGGCAACCCCGAGACCACCGCCGCCCGGTTCCTCCACGTCGAGGCCCTCGGCGGTGAGCGGGTCTACCTCACCGGCGACCGCGGCTACCGCGGCCGCGACGGACTGCTGTACTTCCTCGGCCGCCTGGACCACCAGGTCAAACTGCGGGGCCACCGCATCGAACTGGAGGAGGTGGAGGCGGCCGCCTCGGCCGCGCTCGGCGGCCGGTCCTGCGCCGTCGTACTGGACTGCGAAGCCCCGGGCGGGCCCCGGCTGGTCGGGTTCCTGGAGAGCGCGGACGAGGGCGAGCCGTGGGACGAGCGGGCGTTGCACACCGAGCTCGGCCGACGGCTGCCGAGCGCGCTCGTACCGGGGCGCTGGGCCCGGCTCGACGTCATGCCCAGGCTGGCCGGCGGCAAACCGGACCGCACCGCGCTCACCCGTCGCGCCGCCGCACTGGAGCCGGCCGCACCCGCCGAGGAGCCCGGCGGCGGACAGCCGGCCGAACCGGCCGATCCGATGGCGGCGCTGCTCGCCGAGGGCTGGCGCGAAGCCCTCGGCCACAGCCGCTTCGACGCGTCCTCGGACTTCTTCCGGTCCGGCGGCCACTCCCTGCTCGCCGCGCAGCTGGCGTCCTGGCTGGAACCGCGCCTGGGACAGCGGCCGCCGCTGCGGCTGTTCTTCCGGAACCCGGTGCTGACCGACCAGGCCGCCGCGCTCGCCGCCGCCGGCACCGCCGCCCCCGCATCCGCCGCCCCGATCACCGTGACGGAGTCCCGATGACCCAGCCGAAGACCGCCCGCACGGCGGCCCCGACGACCCGCGCCGACCTGCTCAGCATCGCCCACGGCGCCGCCCCCGCCGGCGACGGCGGGACCGGAGTGCTCGCCCGCTTCGAGGAGTGGGTCCGGCGTGCCCCGGAGGCTCCCGCGGTGATCGACGGGGACCACAGCTGGACGTACCGGCAGATCGCCACCGCCGCCGACGAGGTCGCCGCGGCGCTGCGCGACCGGGTGCGGCCCGGGGACCTGGTCGGCGTCTGCCTCGACCGGTCGGCCGCCCTCGTGGTGACCGCCGTCGCGCTCGCCAGGATCGGTGCCGTCTATCTGCCGCTGGGCCCCCGCCCCGGTGAGCGCCGCACCGACGCCGTCACCGAGGATCTGCACGTCGTCTGTCTGATCGGCGACCCCGGGACGCTGCCGCCCCGGCACCGGACGGCCGACCGGAGGGACCTGGCGCTGCCCGGCGAGGGCGCCAACGCCACCACCACGGTCGTGGCGGCGTTCGCCGCGCCCGGTGCCGGCGCACACACCGCGCCCGCCGGGGCGTTCTACGCCGTACTGACCTCCGGCTCCACCGGCCGCCCCAAGGCGGTGGCGGTCGGCGAGCCCGCGCTCGGCGGGCTCCTCGACTGGTACCGCGCCACCACCGGACTCGGCCCCGGCGACCGGCAGTCCCTGCTGATCGGCGTCGCGTTCGACCCCCACCTGCTGGAGCTGTGGGCCGGGCTGACGTCCGGAGCGGCCCTGGTGCCCGCACCGGACGAGGTCCGCTGGGACTCCGTGGTGCTCGCCGACTGGTGGCGCACGGCCGGGGTGTCGGTGGCGGTCGCGGCGACCCCGATGGTCGAGCCGCTGCTGGACCGGCCGTGGCCCCGGGACCTGAGGCTGCGTCATCTGATCGCCGGCGGCGACCGGATGCGCCGCCGTCCCGGCGCGGACGTGACCGCCACCGTCCACAACGCCTACGGACCGGCCGAGGCCACCGTCATCACCACCACCTGCGCCCTGCACGGCACGGACCGCGCGGCGGGCACGGACACCGCGCCCCCGATCGGCCACCCCGTGCCGGGCGTCACCGTGGTCGTCGCCGACGCGGACGGCCGGCCCGTCGAGCGCGGCGCGGAGGGCGAACTCCTCATCGGCGGCAGCGGTCTGGCACTCGGCTATCTGGACGCCGAGCTGACCGCGCGCCGCTTCACCGCCGTGCCCGAGGGCCTCGACCTGCCGGGCGTGGAGCGCCTGTACCGCACCGGGGACCGGGTGCGGATGCCGGCCGACGGGCCACTGGAGTTCCTCGGCCGCCTCGACGACCAGGTCAAGATCAGCGGCGTCCGGATCGAACCGGCCGAGGTCGAGGCCGCGTTCGAGCGGAACCCGGCGGTCCGCAGCGCCGTCGTCACCGCGCCGCGCACCGCCGACGGCCGCGCCCGCCTGGTCGCGTACGTACGCACGGCCGACGCCGGGCTCACGGCGGACGCCCTGCTGCCGGCCGTACGCGACTGGCTGCCCGAACAGGCCGTCCCCTCCGACGTACGGATCGTCGGCTCCTTCCCCCTGGACGCCAACGGCAAGGTCGACCGCGCCGAGCTGACCCGGCGGGCGGCCGACTCCGCCGCATCCCGCCCCGCCGGCACCGCCCCGGACGGCGCGCGCCCCGCCGGCGCCACGCCCGGTGAGCGGCTGGTGCTCAGCGCCGTACGCGACCTGCTCGACCGGCCCGAGACCGTGCTGACCGAGAACTTCACCGAGGCCGGCGGCACCTCCGTGCTCGCCGCCCGGCTGCTGACCGCCCTGGAGAAGGAGAGCGGGGTACGGCTGCGCGCCTCCGAGCTGCTGCGCGCGCCGGACCTGCGCGCCGTGGCCCGGCTCCTCGACGAGCGCCGCGCCGCCCGGCAACCGGCGGGAGCCTGAGATGACCACCCGCACCCCCGTGTTCGCGTCCTCCCCCGACACCCGTAAGGAAGGCCCCGTGCCCACCGAAGGCACCCCGTCGCCCGCACCCACCCCGTCCGGCGACCGCACCACGCCCGTCCCGGCGGCCGGACGGCCCGCACCCGAGGCCGGCCTGACGGCCCTCGTGGCATGGCACGCCGCACGGACCCCGGACGCCCTGGCCGTGGCGGACGGCGACACCACGCTCACCTATGCGCAGCTCGCCGCGTCGGCCCGGGCGCTCGCCGCCCGGCTGCGGGAGCACGGTGTCGGCCCGGGCGACGCCGTGGCGCTGCTGATGCCCCGCTGCGCCCGGACGGTCGTCGCCCAGCTCGCGCTGTGGTGGGCCGGCGCCGTGTGCGTACCGCTCGATCCGGCGCACCCGCGCGCCCGCTCCGAGGCCCTGGCCGCCGAGGCCGGGGCGACGCTCACCGTCGGCGACGGCAAACTCCTCGAATCCGCGGCGCTCGCCGGGGCCACCCTCGCGCTGCCCGCCGAGCCGATGGTGGACACCGGCCCCCTCCCGGCGGCCGAACCCGTCCCGGACGCCACCGCGTTCATCATGTTCACCTCGGGCTCCACCGGCCGTCCCAAGGGGGTGGCCGTGCCGCACCGCGCGATCGCCGAGCTGGTCCGCGACCCGCAGTACCTCACCCTCACCGCCCGCGACCGGGTGCTCTTCCACTCGCCGATGACCTTCGACGCCTCGACCTTCGAGGTATGGGCAGCCCTGGCCAACGGCGCCGCCGTGGTGGTGTGCACCGACGAACGGCCGTCGTTCGAGGACCTGGCCCGGCACGTGGAACGCCACGGCGTCACCGTCGCCTTCTTCACCACCGCGCTCTTCCACCAGCTGGCCGGCCGCCGCTCCCGGATCTTCTCGCTGCTGCGCACCGTGATCGTGGGCGGCGAGGCGCTGTCCGCGCACCACGCCCGCGCGGTTCTGCGGGCCTTCCCCTGGCTGGAGCTGGTCAACGGCTACGGGCCGACGGAGGCGACGACGTTCACCACCACCCACCGCGTCACCGACGCCGACTGCGACGGCCAGGTGCCCATCGGCCGGCCGATCGCCGGTGCGGCCGTACACCTCCTGGACGACACCGGCCGGCCGGTCCGCGACGGTGAGCCGGGCGAACTGTGGATCGGCGGCAGCCGGCTGGCGCACGGCTACACCGGCCGGCCGCAGCTGACCGCCGAGCGCTTCGTCGACCACCCCGAACTGGGGCGCCTCTACCGCACCGGCGACCTCGTCTCCCGGCGCCCGGACGGCCGCCTCGACTTCCACGGACGCACCGACGACCAGGTCAAGATACGCGGCTACCGGATCGAACCCGCGGAGATCGAACACGCCCTGCGGGAGCAGCCCGAGGTGGCCGACGCGGCCGTCACCGCGCACCGGCCGTCCCCCGACGACGCCCGCCTCGCCGCGTTCGTCGTGGCCGCGTCCGGGCCGGTGCCCCGCCCCGACGCCCTGCGCGACCGGCTCGCCGCCGTCCTGCCCGCCCACCTGGTGCCCGACGAGGTGCAGATCGTCGACGCACTGCCGCTCACCCCCTCCGGCAAGGTCGACCGCCGCGCCCTGACCGACCTCGTCGCCGTGGCCGGGACCGCCGTCCCGGCCGGACCGCTCAGCCCCCTGCAGCAGGCGGTCGCCGAGATCTGGAGCCGGTCCCTGGGCCGTGAAGTCGCCCGCGCGGACGCCGACTTCCTCGCGCTGGGCGGGCACTCCCTGATGGCGCTCGCCGTCACCGACGACCTCCGCGAGGAACTCGGCGTCGAGCTGACCCTCGCCGACTTCTTCGCCACCCCCACGGTGGCGGGGCACGCCGCGCTGGTCGAGCGCGCGCTGCTCGCCGCACACCGCGATCTGCGCCCCGGCGCCCCGGAGGACACCGATGGCCACTGACACCCCCGCCCCGGCGGCGCTCCAGGAGGAACTGCTGCGCCGGGCGCGCTCCCGCGCCGCCCGCCCCGCCCCCGCCGCCCCCGCGACCGCCCACCACGGGCCCGCGCCGCTCTCCCACGCCCAGCGCCGGATGTGGCTGATGGACCGGCTGGGCCAGGGCGGCGCCTCGTACAGCGTGCCGTTCGCCACCCGGCTGCGCGGCCCGCTCGACCTGGACGCACTGGCCACCGCGCTCACGTCGCTGGTGGGCCGCCACGAGATTCTGCGCACCCGCTACGGGCAACAGGACGGCGAGCCCTACCAGGAAGTGCTGCCGGCCCCGGAGGCGCTGCTGCCGCGCGTCGTGGAGGCGGACGGCGACGCCGCCGGCGCCCTGCTGGCCGAGGAGGCCCGCCGCCCGTTCGACCTCGCCGCCGGCACCCTGCCGCGCGCCCTGGTCCTGCGGCACGGGCCGCAGGACCACACCGTACTGCTGACGTTCCATCACATCGCCCTGGACGGCGCCTCACTGGAGACCGTCGCCGGGGAACTGGCCGCGTTCTACGCGGCGGCCGCCCGGGGCACCACCGCCGAGCAGCCGGCACCTTTGCAGTACGCGGACTTCGCACGGCGTGAGCAGGCGGCCGCCGACCGGCTCGAACAGGGCCTGCGCCACTGGCAGGACCGCCTCGAAGGCGTCGCCCCGCTGCGCCTGCCCCGCCCCGCACAGCCGCCCGCGGACAGCGCCACCCGGCCCGCCGGGACGCACACCGCCGCGCTCGCGCCCCGGGTGCCGGCGGCCCTGCGCGAGCTGGGCCACCGGCACCGGGCCACCCTGTTCACCGTGGCGCTCACCGCCGCGTTCGCCGCCCTGCACCGCTTCACCGGCCAGGACGACCTGGTGATCGGGGTCGCCGGCACCCACCGCCAGGGCGCGGAGATGCGCGGCCTGGTCGGCCTGTGCGTCAACACCCTCCCGGTCCGTGTGAACACGGCCGGCGACCCGTCCTTCACCGCGCTGCTGGACCGCGTACGGGAGGCGCTGCTCGACGCCCAGCAGAGCCGCGACGTGCCCTTCGACCTCATCCTGGAGCGGCTCGGCGCCACCGCCCGCGACGCGGACGGGACGGCGCTGATCCGGGTGACCGCGGACGTCCTGGGCGCCCCCACGACCCTGCAACTGCCCGGCACAGTGGGCGAGTACGTCGACGTCAGTGCCGGCGGGGCCAAATTCGACCTCTCCTTCGGCCTGGTGGACACCGGCGCCCCCGCCGCGCTCGTCCAGTACGCCCGGACCGCGCTGGACGACGCGGCGGCGGCCGCTCTGGGCACGCACTACGCCGCGCTGCTCACCGCCGTCGCGGACGACCCGGGCCTGCGGCTCTCCCGGATGCCCGGCGCGGCGCCGGCGCCCCGGGGCGAGGCCGACGGGCACCCGGCCGAGGCGCTGCTGCGGTCGCACCCCGGTGTGGCCGAGGCCGTGGTGGTCGAACCGGTCGGCGGCCCCCTGCTGGCGTATGCCGTACTGCGCGAGATCGGCGGCCCCGCACCGGCCGAGCTCCGCTCCCACCTGCGCGACGCGCTGGCTCCGGAGTGCGTACCCGCCGCGGTGACCCTGCTGGACGCCCTGCCGCGCACCGTCGACGGCGCGGCCGACCCGGCCCGGCTCCCCGGTCTGCCGACCGTGCCCGCACCACAGGGCGCCCGCGCCGACGCCGTGACCGAGGGCTTCGCCGCACTGCTGGGCGGACCGCCCCGGCCGGACGACGACTTCTTCCTCCTCGGCGGCCACTCGCTGATCGCCGTCCAGCTCGCCGAGCGGCTGCGCCGGGCGCTGCAACTGCCGCTGACCGGCCTGGACATCATGCAGGCCCGCACCCCGCGCGCGGTCACCGCGCTGCTGGACGCCCGCGCGGCGGAGCGTGCCGCCGCGCCCTCGGCCGCCCCCGCCCGGCCGCGGCGCCCGGGTACGGGCACCGTCCTGGTCACCGGCGCCACCGGCGGGGTCGGCGCGTTCGTACTGCGCGAACTGGCCGCCCAGGGACGTCCGGTGCTGGCCCTGGCCCGCCCCGAGTCCGCGCATCTGGTCGCCTCGGCGGGCGTGGACGTCATCGAGGGCGACCTCACCGACCTGGACGGTCTGCGCAAGGCCGTCGACAGCGCCGACGCGGTCATCCACGCGGCCTGCACCTTCACCCGCCCCGAGATCGACGTGACGGCGATGGCGGCGATGGTCGGCGCCTGGTCGCGCGGCCCGTTCGTCTTCGTCAGCAGCGTGGACGCCTACGGGCACCCCGCCGGCGAGTGGGTACCGGAGGAGTCCGCCCCGCAGCAGCCGCTCAGCGGGTACGGCCAGGCGAAGCTCGACTGCGAAGGGCTGCTGCTGAGCGCGGCCGGTTCCCAGGGCCGGGGCGGGGCGAGCGCGGTACGTTCCCCCCTCGTCTGGGGTCCGCACCAGCGGCTGCGCGACCAGTTGCGCTGGGGCGCGACCGGTGTGCTCTACCAGGCCGCGCGGGAGGGCCGGCCGATCGTACTGCCCCGGCCCGGCACCCACGGCAACGCCTGGTACGGCGCGGCCTGGGTGCACGCCGCCGCCCTGGCCCGAGCGGTGGTCTCCTGCCTGGATTCCCCCGTGCACGGCGTCGCCAACGCCGTCACCGGACACGTCACCTGGCGGGACCTCGCCACCGACCTGACCGAACTGCTCGGCAGCGGCAGCGAGATCCGCGAGACGGACGAGCTCCACCCCGACCTCGACCACCGCTGGCACTACCACTCCGACCGGCTGGCTCCGTCGCTGCGCCCCCGCCAGGGCGAGGACCGGCGCTCCGTCCTGGCCGCGATGACCGACCCGTCCGAGCGGTGAGCCGGAGGGAGTGACCGGCACACGGCGCCCGGTGGCTCAGGCCACCGGGCGCCCTCCCGCTGCCCACGCCGCCCCCGTAGCCGCGTCGGACCCCTCCTGGAGCCGGTCGGCGAGCGCGCTGGTGATCGCCCGGCGGGTGGGCGCGTCGACGAAGGCCCACTGGCCGTTCGGGTTGGTCTCCAGCCAGATCCAGCGGCCGTCGGCCCGTACGGCGAAGTCGAACGCTCCGAAGAGCAGACCGAAGGCGTCGAGGTAGGCGCGCACCGCGGTGCGCACGGCGGGGGGCGTCTCGACGGGGGAGTAGCTGAGGCGGTCGTAGTCCTGGCGCCAGTCGAGGTGGTCGCCGTCGATGTCGATACGGGTGGCGAAGAGCCGGTCGCCGACGGCGGCGAGCCGGACGTCGGCGACCTTGGGCACACAGGCCTGGAACAGGTGCGGGCAGGCCGCGACACGCTCGTCGATCTCGTCGGGGGCGACGGTGCGGACCCAGATGGTGCGGGCGGCGGAGCCGGTGCCGTCCGCGCCCGTGTCGTCCGCGCCGATGTGCACGGCGTGGACCGGTTTGTAGACGGCCGGGCCGTGCCGCGCGACGAAGCGCCGGGCGGCACCGGGATCGTCGGTGATCAGGGTGGGCGGCGGGTCGAGGCCGGCCCGGGCGGCGGTGGCGAGCTGTGCGGGCTTGTATTCGGCGTCGCGGTTGCGCCAGGGATGGTTGAGGTAGAGCGCGCCGGGGAGCGAGGCGAGGACGCCGCCGTAGCCGGCGCGGGACTGCGAGGCGGCGAAACGGGCCGCGGCGGACCCGGCGTCCCGGCCGGTGCCCCCGTGCGGGGTGGGCCGGCGCCAGTAGACGGAGCGCACGGCCGAGAGGTCCAGGTCGCGGGTGGCGGTGCGCAGGGTGCCGTGCGGCCCCCGGCCGTCGAAGCGGGCCGCCATGGCGGCCCCGGCCGCGAAGTCGGTGCCCGGATCGAGCCGTACGACCGGGACGCCCCGGCCGTACAGCTCGTCCAGCACCAGATCCGCGGTGACGTCACCCAGCGAGGTCACGGCGAGGACCGGTGCGGATTCCATGTCAGTGGTACTCGTCGCCGTCTGGGTCCTGGTCGGCCATGTCATCGGCGTAGGGGGCGGGTTCGCCGTCCGCCGGCGACCGGGTGGCGGGCGGCGCGGCACACCGCCCGGCGCGCTGCTCGTCGACCGCCACGGGCCGGTCCGCCGCGTCGCGGTACCGGGTGGTCTGCGACGCGGGGTCCAACTCCGCGGACACTTCGGGCCGTTCGCCTGGCGGCGCGTAGGTGTCGAGACGCGACAGGCCCCAGGGCGTGGTCGGGTTCTGTTCCATCGGGCAGATCCCTTCGGTTGTCACGCCGCCCGTGCGGGCGGTGCGGGGCGAAGCTAGGGCCTGTCCGAACGGCCCGGCAAGCGGCGGGTGTCGGCCAGCGGACGCTTCTCGCCATCGCGGCCGGCCATGGCGGGGGAGAGGCCGGGGAACCGCGGAGCCGGGCCCGGTCGCCGCCTCACTTGCCCCCGTTGACGATCGCCCGCTTCACCGCGCCGTCCTCGACGTACCACTTCTTGAGGATCCTCGTGTACTCACCGCTCTTGATGAGGCGGTCGAGGGCCTCCCGTACGGCGTCGCGCAGGGCCGTGCCGGTCTTGGCGACCGCGATGCCGTAGGGAACGGGTTCGAGCTGCTCACCGGCGAGTTCGAGGGAGTTGCCGCCCGAGTGGGTGGCGGCGGAGTGGGCCGCGACCGGGTAGTCGCCGAGACAGGCCGCCGAGCGGCCCGTGGCGACGTCGTCGAAGACGTCGGCGGACGAGTCGAACTCCCGGAGCTTCAGCTTCCCGGGGAGCTTCCGGTCGAGCACGTCCAGGAGGTCACGCGCAGAGGAACCGCGCTGGAGGGCGACCGTCTGGCCGGACAGGTCGTCGGGGCTCTTGATGCCCTCCGGGTTGCCCTTGCGGACGACCAGGGAGAGCCCGGCCGAGAAGTAGTCGATCAGGTCGACGCCGCTGCCGGACTTCGCGCCGTCCACCCGCCCCTCCTGCCGGTCCTTGGTGTCGGACATCGCCGACATGACCAGGTCGAAGCGGCCCGCTTGCAGACCGGAGAGCAGGGTGTCGAAGGTGGCGTTCCGGAACACGAAGCGCACGCCCAGCTCGCGGCCGAGGGCGTTCGCGAGATCGACGTCGAGACCGGCGGGCCTGCCGTTGCTGGTGAAGTCCACGGGTGCGTAGGCGAGGTCGGAGCCGACGGTGACCCTGCCCTTGTCGCGGATCTCCTTCGGCAACAGGCGGGACGCCTTCCCCGTCCCGCCACCGGGCTTGTCCACGGCGCTCGTACCGCCACCGCTGCCGCCGTCCCCGCCGTCCGGCAACAGCGTCCAGACCAGCGCCCCGCCGCCGGCCACGCCCACCGCGGCGGTCAGCGCGGCGAGCACCCGGCGCCGGCTCGGCCCCGGGGACGCGGGCCCTCCGGGGGAGTGCGGCGGACCGGCCGGGGCGATGCCGTACGACCCCAGTTGCGGGGCCGGGCCGAACCGGCCCTGGGGCGCAGTGGCGGGCGGCGGGGTCACGGAGGTTCCCGCGGGCCGGGGCGCGGAGCCGTCCGGGGACCGGGGATCGCCGAGCTGCGCGGACAGCCGGCGCAGCTGTACGGCGACGGGCTCCGGCAGCCAGTCGCCGTACGGGCCCGGCGCGCCCGCCCGTACCAGGAGGGCGGGCAGACCGGGCCGCCGCTCCGGCTCCTTGGCCAGACAGTCGACCGCCAACTCCCGCAGCCCGTACGGGAGTTCGCCGAGATGCGGCTGCTCGTGCACGGCGCGGTACATGAGGATCTGCGGCTCGGCGTTCCCGAACGGGCCGCTGCCGGTCGCCGCGAACACGATCACCCCGCCGAGCGCGAACACATCCGCGGCGCCCGTGACCTTGGGGCCGGTCATGGCGAGTTGCTCGGGCGCCATGAACCCCGGGGTGCCGAGGGCGGTGCCGGTCATGGTCAGGGCCGTGTCCGCGGCGGAGTGCGCGATGCCGAAGTCGATGACGCGCGGGCCCTCGGTGGTGAGCAGGATGTTCGAGGGCTTGAGGTCGCGGTGCACCAGGCCTTGTGCATGCACCGCCCTCAGGGCCTGCAGCAGGCCCGCGGTCAGCAGCCGCACCGTGTGCTCGGGCAGTGGCCCGCAGTCGTGCACGGCGTCGCTCAGCGAGACACCCGGCACATAGCCGGTCGCCATCCAGGGGACGTCCTCGTGCGGCGCGGCGTCGACCACCGGCGCCACGAACGACCCGCCCACCCGCTGGGCGGCGGCCACCTCACGGGCGAAACGCGTCCGGAACCCCCGGTCGTCGGCGAGTTCGGGCCGCGCGGTCTTCACCGCCACCGTCTGCCCGTTCGCCGCGCGGCCGAGATAGACCCGGCCCATGCCGCCGCCCCCGAGCAGCCCGATGATCCGGAACGGGCCGATCTGCTGCGGATCGTCCTTTGCCAGCGGTCGCACCGATACCCCCACCCGTGCCAGCAGTTGTGTACGGGAGTATCCCGCACCCCGGCCCGCGGGTGACGGACGCCTCGGCCCCCCGGCCGGGGGCGTTCAGCCGGGGGGGGCGGGCGGTGCGCCGCGATCAGACCGCCGGGGCCGGGAAGGTCGGGTACTCCACCCCGGAGACGTGCTGGACGACGCGGACGACCTGGCAGGAGTAGCCGAACTCGTTGTCGTACCAGAGGTAGAGGATCGCGTTGTCGCCGTCGACCTTGGTGGCACCGGCGTCGACGATCGAGGCGTGGCGCGAGCCGATGAAGTCGCTCGACACCGCGTCGGGGGCGCTGATGAAGTCGATCTGGCGCTTGAGCGGCGAGGTCAGCGACACGTCGCGCAGGTAGTCGAGGACCTCCTCGCGGTTCGTCTCGCGCCCGAGCCGCAGGCTGAGGATCGCTATCGAGACGTCCGGCACGGGGACGCGGATCGAGCTGCCGGTGATCGGCGCCTTGAGCTCCGGCAGCGCCTTGGCGACGGCGGAGGCGGCACCGGTCTCGGTGATGACCATGTTGAGCGGCGCCGAGCGGCCGCGGCGGTCGGCCTTGTGGTAGTTGTCCAGCAGGTTCTGGTCGTTGGTAAACGAGTGGACGGTCTCCACGTGGCCGCGCAGAACGCCGTACTCGTCCGCCATCGCCTTCAGCGGCGGGACGATCGCGTTGGTGGTGCAGGAGGCGCAGGACAGGACCTGGTCGTCCGGCTTGATCGTGTCGTGGTTGACGCCGTGCACGATGTTGGGGACGTCGCCCTTGCCCGGCGCGGTCAGGACGACCTTGTCGATCCCCGGGCGCAGGTGCTTCGACAGGCCCTCGCGGTCGCGCCACTTGCCCGTGTTGTCGATCAGGATGGCGTCCTTGATGCCGTACGCCGTGT
This sequence comes from Streptomyces sp. NPDC002446, assembly GCF_053595675.1. NCBI lineage: Bacteria > Bacillati > Actinomycetota > Actinomycetes > Kitasatosporales > Streptomycetaceae > Streptomyces > Streptomyces sp. NPDC002446. The sequence goes on from NZ_JBSFYC010000007.1 coordinate 136,300, forward strand.
AGTCGACCTCCGACGGGTCGTTGGCGTAGATCACCTTGATCTCGTTGCCGTTGGCGATGATCGTGCTGTTCGCCTCGTCGACGGTGATCGTGCCCTGGAACTGGCCGTGGATCGAGTCACGGCGCAGCAGCGAGGCGCGCTTGACGATGTCCTGGTCGCCGCCCTGGCGGACGACGATGGCGCGCAGCCGCAGACCGTTGCCGGAGCCGGCCTTCTCGATCAGCAGCCGGGCGACGAGGCGGCCGATGCGGCCGAACCCGTAGAGGACGACGTCGCGCGGCTCACAGCGCTCGATCTTGTTGGCGTCCGTCGCGCCGGCCACGGCCTCGGCGGTGAAGGCCTCCACCGACAGACCGCGGTCGTCGGTCTTGTGCAGCGCGGCGAGCATGCCGATGTCGATCTGGGAGGGGCCGAGATCGAGCGTGGTGAGAGCCTGCAGGAACGGCAGCGTATCGGTGACCGAGAGCTCGGCGCCGGCGATCTGCCGGGCGAACCGGTGGGTCTTGAGGATGCTGACCACCGACTTGTTCACCAAGGAGCGGCTGTGCAGCAGGACGGTCACGTCCCGCTCACGGTGCAGCTTCCCGATGATCGGGATCATCGATTCCGCGATCTCCTCGCGGTTCTTCCAGTTGGTGAACGAGTCGTCGTTGACAGTCACAGGCTTATCTTTCGAGCTAGGCGGTGCTCATATGCTAACCCGCCGCCATTTTGATCGTTCAAGCGGTACCGCCAGGGAGGGACTTCTGAGTATTTGGGGCATTTGTCCGCTTCATGGTTCGCGGCCCGGCAGCCGACGGTGCGATCGCGCGTCGACCGGAGCGCCGCCCCTGGGCCGACCGGCGCTCCGGCTGGATTGTCAGTGGTCGGCTCTAGGGTTTCGGCATGGAAGCCACGGCTTTGGAACAGGTACTGCGAGAGCACCCCGACGACCGCGCCGCGTGGCGTGCGTACGGTGCCTCGCTGCGCGAACGGGGCGATGTCCGGGGCGAGTTGATCGAGCTGGAGCATCGGCGCGCAGGCGTCGTGGGCGCCGCCGAACGCCGGGAACTGGCGGACGAGATCCGGCTGTTGGGGGAGGCGCACCAGGAGGGCTGGGACGCGGAGTTGCCGTCGGAGGTGACCGTCGAGGCGCGTCGGCACGGGTTCGCCACGAAGGTCGCCGTCGAATGGTCCGACGAGGCGCCCGCCCTGATAGAGCGCGCCCTGCGAGGCCGCTTTGTCACCGCCCTGCGCATCAAGCCGGGAGCCGACCCGGAAGGCGAGGACTGGGGCAACGAAGAGGAGCACTACGACGAGAACGGGCCACTCGACCCGCCGCCCATCGAGGCCGACGCCCTCTCGACCCTCGACCTCGGCCGGATCACCGAGCTCGACCTCTCGTACTTCCGCATCGGCGACCCCGGCGCCCAGGCCCTCACGGCCGCGACCGCGAGCGGGCGGATCGAGGCGCTCGACCTGCGGTACTGCCGCATGGGCAACGCCGGGGTGGCGGCCCTCGCGGCCTCCCCGAACTTCGCCGCGGTCCGGCGCCTGCATCTGCAGCGCAACGCCGTCACCGCGGAGGGCGTGCGCTCGCTGGGCGGCTTCCGCCACCTCACCGAGCTCGACCTCCGGTACAACCGGATCGGCGAGACCGGGGCGGAGGCGCTGCTGGCGGCGCCGTTCGTCGGCTCGCTCCAGCGTCTTCTGCTGCACCGCGACGATGTCTCCGACCCGGGCGCAAGGAAACTGGCGTCCGCCCCTCAGCTCCCGACCGCCCTGCGCAGCTACTGGAGGAGCGTATGAGCGCCGCACTCCGCGACCGTTTCTTCACCCTCTCGACCGGTCAGGCCACCGACGACGAGCTGGCCCGCTACCGCGCCGAGGTCGACGCGACCGACGCCGAGCCCGCCGCGGCGCTCGACGGCCTGGGGATCTCCTGGCACCCCACCGCGCGCCACAAGGCGCTGCGCTTCATCGACGCCGAACGCATCGACCCCGAGGTGCGCGAGCTGTTCGCCAGGCCCAGCGCGGGCGCGCCGCATCTGGCCGCCGTCTTCGTCGATCCCCGCGAGCTGTCGTTCCGTACGTTCGAGAACATCGTTCCGCTGGACCGCCTGTTCGCGGACGTCCCTCTGGAGCTCGGGCTCACCGAGCCCGTGGAGCTTGCGAAGGGCGCCTACGCATCGTCGCTGCGGCTGCCGGACGAGGCCCGCGCAGTCCTGGAGCGCCTCGACGCGCTCAACCTCTACGTCCCGCCGCTCAACGCCTCCGCACGCGGCGGCGAACGCTTCATCTTCCACTCGGCGCTGCTGGCCGAGGCGCTCACCAAGGCGGTGGCGGCAGCGCTGCCCGAGGCGGTCCTCGACGGCTTCTCGCACGTCAACCCCGTGTTCCGGGGCAATCGCTTCGAGCCCGGCGACAGCAACTTCCACCACCACCGCGACACGCCCTACTACGACGCCGCCCGCGGGCACGTCTCCCGCTACACGCTCCTGCTCTACCTCACCGGCGGCTCGGCCGAGCCCGCGCTGGACCTCACCGGCGGCCCGGCGATCGCGGAGATCGAGCCCTTCACCTGCGTGATCTTCGATCAGCGGTACGAGCACGAGGGCGCGCCCTACCGCGAGGGCCGCAAGGTCTTCCTGCGCACCGAACTCGTCTTCACCGAGCCCGAGGTCACACACGATCCCGGGATCGGCGCGCTGTTCAGCAAGGCCTGCTACTGGACCGGCGAGAGCGTCTTCGCTCCCGAGCTCGCCCGCCATGCCGACGCGTACTACAACCAGGTCGCCGCGGCGCACTGGAGCGGCCCCGCCCCTGATGCCGCGCGCGAGCCGTTCGTCCACAAGCGGTTCCGCGGGGTGCATTTCATCGCGAACGGCTACGACTTCTGGTTCCCCAAAAGCGACACGCTCTCGCTCGCCGAGTGCGCCGCGATCACTCTGCTCGACTACTTCAACTGCAAACTCGGCGACACCGCTTTCCGTGACCTGTGCGACTCCGAGGTGATCGAGGCCGCAGGCGCGGACGGAGCATGGATTCCCGCCTTCCTCAAGGCCGGGGCCAAACCGGCGAATGAGGCCGCCGAGGGCAGCGATTCCCGGCGCGGCGAATCGGCCGTCGCGCCATTCGACAAGTCCGTTCTCTTCCCCGATCCGGAGGAGGCGGCGGACGACGTGTGCTGTCCCTTCCACGACGGGGGCAGATTCGACCCCACGCGCTTCGACGAGGTCACCGACCTCTACGAGCGCGCCCAGACCTTTGCGAAGGCGCACATCATGCCCGCGCCGATCCTGCTGCTCGGGGAGGATGTGGTCCTCGACCCGGAGAAGTTCGTGATCCGGGGCAACCAGATTCACGTCCTGGGCAAAGAGCCGCTGACGCCCGTGAACTTCGCCGCCTGCTGGAATTCCGGCGGAATCCCCGACAACTACATCGATGTCGCAGCCACCGTCGGCGCGGCGCACTTCCTCGTCCCGCCGATCGTCTTCACCGAGTCGGACGACTGCTACCACCTGCAGTTCGACTTCTTCCGCAACACCTGGATGGTGAAGCACCAGCAGTCGACCGTCCCCGTCCCCATGATCCGCCAGATCACCGAGGTCGATCCCGAGGAACTCGACGAGGACGAGGCCTATCCGTGGATGGACGCCGTCGATCCCGCACTGGTCACCGGCGGCTCCGGCGAGCACACGACAACCCTCTGGTGGGCCGACGACTCCCCCCTCATCGACGAGCTCTACGACTACCTCGACGAACGCGCTGACGACGAAGACTGACCGTGCCGGCGAGGGCGAGGGCGGGGGCGGGGGCGGGGGCAGTCCCCGCCCTCGTCACTGGCCCACCCTGCCGTCGACGCACTCGCGCAACAGGTCGGCGTGCCCGCAGTGCCGGGCGTACTCGTCGATCCTGTGCACCATCAGCTCGCGGACGGAGATCCGGTCCTTGCCCACCCGCTCGCCCAGGTCCGGGTGCCCGGCCAGCGCGGCGTCGGTCGCCGCCTGCTCACGCTCCAGATCGAGGTATGCGGCGTCGACCACGGCCTGCTCGGCGACGGCTCCGTCGAAGTCCGCGTCACGCTTGCCGTACAGCTTCGGCAGCGGGTCACCGTCGCTGATCCAGTTGCGCCAGTCCCGTTCCACCTCGGCGAGGTGCCGCACCAGGCCGAGCAGCGACATCGTCGACGGCGGAACCGACCGACGGGCCAGTTGCTCCGCATCCAGGCCCTGGCACTTCATCCGCAGGGTCAGGCGGTAGTTCGTCAGAAAGTCCTGCAGCGTCGCAAGCTCGCCGTCCGGAGTGGGGCCTTCGGTGTCGCGGGGGTCGTCGTCCGGATCGGCCCACATGTCGGGGTAGACGGTCGCCTGGGTCCATCGCGCGGGTTGGTCGCTCATGCCTGGCATGGTCGTCCCTGATGGCCCGAGCGCGCTACCGAGTTCTCGCGGTGAGCGCGATGGAGCGGCGAAACCAGAGGCCGGAGGGCTTGGTGAAAGCCGTTGCCCGGCAGGCGACTTGGGATCGGCCGTGGTCTCCTCGAGTGGCGCGGGGGAGGCCGAAGCTCGGAAATGGGGGCTGGGTAGGATCCGTGGTATGCCAAAACACCTGTTATTTGTGGCTCTTCTCGGGCATGGGCATGTCAACCCCACACTGCCGTTGGTCGAGGAACTCGTACGGCGTGGGCACCGGGTGGATTACGCCACCTCGGCGGAACTCTCCGACGCGGTCATCAAGGCCGGTGCACGCTGGGTGGAGCTGCCGGCACCCGGACGTATCGCGCCGCCCCGCGAGTTCGGCCCCGAGGAGTTCGGGACCTTCCTGCACCACGTCTTCACGGCGATGAGCGCGACGTACCCGGTCCTGCGGGAACACTGCGTCAACGAGTTGCCGGACGCGATCTGCTACGACACTGTGAACTGGGCGCCCCGGGTCCTCGCCGAGCAACTGGGTGTGCCCGCGGTGCGGACCATTCCGAACTTCGCCTCCAACGAATCGTATTCGCTGTTCGCCGAGTTCATCGACGGGCTCGACGAGGAGAATCCCGGTGTGGCCGCCGTGGCCGCCGCCTGCGCGGAATTCTCCGCCGAGCACGGTGTCGCGATCGATCCGGCGAACCTCCTGGACCTGACCGAGAAACTGAACCTCGTGTTCATACCCAGGGAGTTCCAGCCCGCCGGCGACACCTTCGACGAAACCTTCCACTTCGTCGGTCCCTCGCTCGGCAGCCGCGAGCATGCCGAATCGTGGTCGCCTGCCGATCCCGAAGCACCCGTCCTGTTCGTCTCGCTGGGAACGGTCTTCAACGACCGGCCCGAGTTCTACCGCACATGCATCGAGGCCTTCGGCGACGGGCCGTACCAAGTCGCCATGAGCGTGGGCGATTTGGATCCCGCCCTGCTGGGAGACATACCGTCGAACTTCGATGTCCGGCCGCGATTCCCGCAGCCGGCCGTGCTGCGGCAGACCGACGCCTTCGTCTCCCACGCCGGAATGAACTCCACAATGGAGTCCCTGTATTACGGCGTCCCGCTGATCACCGTTCCGCAGATGCCCGAGCAGGCCGCCAACGCCGGTCGGGCGCAGGAAATGGGGCTCGGTGAGCAACTGGACCCTGCCACGGTGACCGCCGAGTCGCTGCGTGCCGCGGTCACCCGAGTCGCCTCCGACTCGGAGGTACGCGCCAACCTCGACCGGATGCAGAAGGTCGTACGGCAGGGCGGCGGAGCTGCCCGCGGCGCGGATCTGATAGAGGCGTACCTCCGCTGAGGAGCGCCTTGCGGCGTCACGTGCCGTGACGCCGTGAGCTGCGGCGACGTGACGACGTGGCGACACGACGTCGTGGTCGGTGGGGCTGGGGGCGCGAGGGCGGAGCGAGGCGAATCCGGCGGCGCGCCCTCAGCCCGCGGCCCCGCCCTCATCTGGAGGTTCCCTGAGCGCCGCGCACGACGCCCCCGATGCCTGTTCCCCATCCCGGAGCTGAACCAGCTCAAGGCGTTCGAGGACCAACAGGGCGGCGACGAAGGCGACCTCGATGTCGTCGCATCCGGCCTGCGGGACCTGTTCCGTCTGCCGGCCCTCGGCGACGAGTGGTAGGCGCTCCCCGCGGCGGCCGGGCCTGCGTCCGGTGGCTCCGGCGGACATATGGGCGCAGTCTGGAAAGGGCTGGCTCGCGGTCTTCAGTGCCTGATCGGTGATCTTCGGGGCGCGGGCCCGTGACCCATTCGGCGGGCGGCCTCGATGGGCCTCTTGGCCTACTCGGGATGCGTGGGCCAGAACACCGATCAGGCTGGAGTCAACGGCAGAGCGATGCCGCTGAGCGGCGGCCCCTGCGCAGACGCCGATCGGCTGCATGCCCATGAAAAGGTGACTCGCCCATGAATGACGTGAACAAGGTTCTGCTGGCCGCGGCGGTGGCGGGTGGCTATGTGCTGGGCCGGACGAAGAAGGCCCGGTTCGCTCTCACGGCGGCCTCCTATATCGCCGGGCGTCAGATCGGGCTTGATCCGCGTCAGCTCGTTTCTCAGGGAATCCGCAAACTCGGGGAGATTCCCCAGGTCACGGAGCTGGCTGAGCAGCTGCGCGGGGAGGTCATGGACGCCGGCCGAAAGGCCGTGACGGCGGCGGCCAACCGCCGCCTGTCGTCGCTCGCTGACTCCCTCCACGAGCGGACCCTCCAGCTCGAAAGCGGTGGCGAAGAGCCGGAGGAAGAAGAGGAAGAGGAAGAGGGCGAGGAGGAGTACGCACGCGGCGAGGAGGAGCCGGAGGAGGAGTACGAGGAGGAGGAAGAGGAGCCCGAGGGGGAGTACGAGGAGGAGGGCGAAGAGGGCGAGTACGAGGAGGGGGAGGAGCCCGAGGAGGAGGAAGAAGGCGCGGAAGAGGAGGAGGAAGAGGAGCGGGAGGAAGAGCCGGAAGAAGAGTACGAAGAAGAGCCTGAGGAAGAGCCCGAGGAGCGGCCGCGGCGTCGCGCTCCCCGTGCTGCCGCGGAGCCCGCGCCGAGGAGGAAGCGTACGCCGGCAAGGCCGCCCGCCGGCCGTCGTGAAGCGACGAAGCGGGAAGCACCGGCTAAGCGGGAAGCACCGGCGAAGCGGGGTGCCCGGAAGGCGCCGGCCAAGAAGGCCGCTGGCAAGAAGGCCGCGCCGGGCAGGAAGACTGCGAAGAAGGCAGCGCCCGCAAAGAAGGCCGCGGCCAGGAAGACCGCGCCCGCCAAGAAGACCGCGGCGAAGAAGACCGCCGCCAAGAAGACGGCTGCCAAGAAGACCGCGGCCAAGAAGACGGCCGCCAAGAAGACCGCGGCCAAGAAGGCTCCTGCGAAGAAGACGGCCGCGAAGAAGACGACGGCGAAGAAGGCCGCTGCGAAGAAGACCACACCCCGAAAGGCTGTCGCCAAGAAGACGGCTGCGAAGAAGACGACCGCCAAGAAGACCGCGGCCAAGAAGGCTCCCGCGAAGAAGGCTGCCGCGCGGAAGAAGGCAGCTCCCGCCGCGAAGAAGACCGCCACGTCGGCCACCAGGAAGCCCGCCAAGAAGACGACCGCTAAGAAAACCGCGGCCAAGAAGACTGCTAAGAAAACCACAAAGAAAGCCGCAAAAAAGACATCATCGCGCGTCGAGCGCCGGAGGTAACCGGTCATGGCCAAGACGGGACAGGGCAAAGCGGACGCGGGGCTCGATCGACTGCGTGACGAGCTCGGTGACTTTGTGACGGCGTGGGTGGGAGATCTGGCCGAGAAGGCCGGCGACAAGCTGTTCGACGTGACGGACCAGCTCACCGACGTCGCCGAGAACGGCGGCTCGCTGTCCAAGATCGGCGCCAACCTCCTCGGGGGCGATTCCCCGCTCAAAGCCGTGATTTCCGGGACGGCGAAGAACGTCAAGGACAACGTGCTGGGCAAGGCCAAGGAAGTTCTGGGCGGTGGGAAGGGGCGCTCGTCGGGAGACCAGAAGGTCACCAACATCATTGAGGTGATCGACGTCGGGGTTCCCCTGCGTACGGCCTATGACCACTGGACGCAGTACGAGAAATTCAGCAGCTTCACCAAGGGCGTGCGCAGTGTCTCGGCGTCCGACGAGACGAGCAGCGACTGGAAGGCCAAGGTCGGTCCGTCGACCCGTAGCTGGAGCGCGACGATCCAGGAGCAGGTACCGGACGAACGCATTGTCTGGACTTCTGAGGGCTCCAAGGGAACGACGCGGGGCGCCGTCAGTTTCCATGAATTGGCACCCGCACTCACCCGCATCGTTCTCGTCGTCGAGTACTACCCGTCGGGATTCTTCGAGAAGACCGGAAATCTGTGGCGCGCTCAGGGACGGCGACTTCGCCTGGACCTCAAACACTTCCAGCGTTATGTCACCCTCACCGACGAGGAGCCGGACGGCTGGCGCGGCGAAATCCGCGACGGCGAGGTCGTACGGACCCATGACGAGGCCGTAGAGGAAGAAGAAGCCGAGGACTACGACCGCGAGGACGAAGAAGCCGAGGATTACGACCGCGAGGACGCCGAGGGCTACGACGACGAGGGGGAAGAGGGGGAAGAGGGCGACTGGGAAGAGGAAGGGGCAGAGGAAGAGGAGGAAGGGGAGGGGGAGGGCGAGGAGGACGAGGACGAGGGAGAGCCGGCGGAAGAGGATGAGCGATGAGCGGTGGCCGTTCCTCGCGCCTGTTTTCGTCCGGGCGGGGCCGTGACCTCGTCGGCGCCGACGGGCGTGCGGGCGAAGGGCTCGTCATGCGGGCGCTTCCGGCCGTTCCCTCGATCGACGGGCTCACGGCGGTCGTCACCGGCGGCTCGCGGGGCCTGGGGCTGCTGTTGGGGTACCAGCTGCTGCGGCGGGGCTGTGATGTCGTGCTGCTGGCCAGGGACGAGGACGAGCTCGGTCGGGCCGTCCGCAAACTGGCGCACTGCCGCGGCGGCACGGTGCGCAGCGTCGTGTGCGATGTACGGGACAGGGTCGCGGTACGCGACCGCCTCGCGGAGATCGCCGGGGACGAGCACGGCCTGGACATCGTCATCGCCAACGCCGGCATCATCCAGGTCGGCCCCGCGGAGGCGCTCGGCCCCGACGGCTTCCGCGACGCGATGGACTCGATCTTCAACGGGGCCCTCAACACCGCGTTCGCCGCGCTTCCGCACCTTCGGCGCAGCCCGGCCGGCGGCAGGCTCGCCCTCATCGGCTCCGTCGGAGGGCTGATGGCGGTGCCCCACTTGCTGCCCTACTCCTGCGCCAAGTCGGCGGTGGCCGCGCTCGCCGAAGGGCTGTACGCGGAGGAGGCGCCCCACGGGGTCACCGTGACCGGAGTCCACCCCGGGCTGATGCGCACGGGGTCGCATGTCCATGCGCTCTTCGGCGGCGACCGGCGGCGGGAGTACGCCTGGTTCTCGGCGCTGGCCGGGGCCCCGGTGCTGTCCATGAACGCCGGACGGGCGGCGGACCGCATCGTCTCCGCGGTGCAGCGGCGGCGCCCCCGTGTCGTCCTGACGCCGATGGCCAGGATCGGGGCCACCGCGCATGGCGTGGCCCCGGTGACCACGACCCGGCTGCTGTCGGCGGTCGGCCGGGTGCTGCCGCGTGACGGAGGCCGCGGGACGGCCGATGGCGGGACGGTCAGGGCCCAGGACCAGCCGCCGGCCCGACGGCTCCGCGGTGTGCTCGGTGCCCTCAACGAACGGGCGGCCGATCACTTCAATCAGCGCTGAGGGCTTCTTCAGTAAGCGCTGAGGGCTCCTTCAGTGCCGGAAGGTGTCCTTGCCCCTTTCCATTGCGTGCTTCACTTTGCCCTTGACCTTCTCGGCCTTGCCCTTTCGCTCCATGCTTTCGTCCCCCGTGACCTTGCCCGCTATTTCCTTGGCCTTTCCGGCGACCATTTCGCCGATGTTCCTGGTCTTCTTTCCGATGCCCATGACGTGCCCCTTTCAGGGTCATTCGGGTGGTGGCAGCAGAGTTCCGAGAGGGCCGAGATCCAAATTGAGATCTTGCATCGAAAGGTCGTATCGCGCGCAGAGTTCCATCATACGGTCGTGCAGAATCATCAGCGTTGCTCCGAGGCGTTCCTCCTGTTCCTCGGTGAGGTCGCCGGCGTCGACCCGCTGCAGGGCCTGGCGCTCCATGAGCTGCCGCAGCAGCTCGACGAGGGTCAGCACGAGCTTGATCAGGTCCCGTTCCACCGTGTCGGGATCGGTGGTGACCCGGCGGGCCGGCCTCGGCGCCTGCCCGCTGCCGGGGGACGGGGCGTCCTGCGGCGCCGCGGGCAGCAGCCGGAAGGCGCGGGTGGCCGCGTCGGCCACGTCGTCGAAGCGGTTGACGGGCGGGCCGTGCTCATCGGCCGTGGCGTTCTCAGGGGGCATGGTCGTCCCGTTCGGGGGGTGGGAGAGCGCGCCACGGGGACGGATTCCGTTCGCTGATGGACACGATCAGCGCGCGCAGGGAGATCCGTACCAGGTCGATATCGGCGATGGAGAGCACGACGTCACCGGTGAGGACCACACCGCCGCTGAGCAGCCGGTCCAGCAGGTCGATCAGAGCGATCTGCCGTTCCGGCAGCGGTTCCTCCGCCGTGGCCGGCGGCCCGCCCGCCGCTCTCACGGCGCGGCTCTCCCGACCGGTCCGGGCTCGGCGGGGGTGGCGAAGGAGTACGGGGCCCAGGGCCCGGTGACCTCGACGCGCACGCCGCTGTGTCCTTCGGCGGCCCGCAGGACCTCGGTGCGGAAGCTCTCGGCGTGCCGCTGCGGCACGAGGTAGGCGTCGTTGATGACGTTCTCCCCCGGCCCTCGGGCGAGTTCGCCCTGCTGGGGGCGGTGCTGGACCCGGTCGACCGCATAGCCGCGGGCCGCCTCCTCGATGCGCCGGGCTGCCTCTTCGGCGTCCCGGTAGGCGTCCTCGCGGGCGTGCCGCTGGGCCCTGCGGCGGCTGAGGTAGGCCCGTCCGGGGCTCAGGTCCGGGTCGGCGGCCGGCTCCGCCGGCTGGGCGGCCGCCGGGGCCTCCACGTAGATCTTGACGCCCCACTCCACATGCGCGGCCAGGCGGGAGAGCCGGTCCGCGAACGCCTCCCGCCGGGCCTGGAGCATGAGCCGCACCCGCTCGTCGTCGAGGTAGACCGTGGCCAGCCGGAGCGGCAGGACGGTCGTACGGGCGGCCAGCGCCTCGATCACCCGGTGGTGCGCGCGGGCGACCGACTCCAGCCACTCCAGATCCTCCAGATGGGCGCGCAGCGCGGCCTCCTCGAAGTCCTGCCCGGGGACCGGGCTCACCGCGACCACCACCTCGCCGAGGTGCCCCTCGCGCACCAGATGGACGGGCGAGTCCGCGACTCCGAGGAGCCCGGACAGCGTCTCCTCCAGTGCTCCGTCGTCGTCCCGCGCGACGGCGTACGCGTAGCTGACGGACCCGGTCATGACTCGTCCCGCCGCTTGCCGCGGGGGCCGGGCTCGGTCCGCTGGGCGCGCGAGGTGCGGCGGGGTGCGGCGCGCCGGCTCTTCTGCTCCTCGCGACGGCTCTCCTCGTCCCCGCCCTCGTCCCCGCCCTCGTCCTCGTCCTCGGCCGCGGGCAGCTCGCTGCTCTCGCGCAGCGCGGCGATCTCGGCCCTCAGCTGTTTGTTCTCCTCCGCCAGGGAGCGGTAGCCGTCGGAGGCCCGGGACGACAGCGAGGGGTCGTGCTCCCACCAGTCGATGCCCATCTCCTTCGCCTTGTCCACCGAGGCGACCAGCAGGCGCAGCTTGACGGTGAGCAGCTCGATGTCCAGGAGGTTGATCTGGATGTCGCCCGCGATGACGATGCCCTTGTCCAGCACCCGCTCCAGGATGTCGGCGAGGTTGGCCGACGATCCCTGGCCGTACGGCGTCGCCCTGGACGGCATGTCGCCGAGTCTCCTGGCGACGGGTTCGTTCACGGCCGCTGCACCTCGATTCCGCGGTCTCCTCCCGCCCCGGCGGACTGATCCGGCACCGCTGCGTGGCCGCGGCCGTCACCCGCCGCCGGTGGCCCGGGTATGGGCCCTGATCTCCTCCAGCCGGTCCAGCAGTTCGTCCTCCCGCCGGTCGAAGGTCTCCTCATCGATCTCTCCCGCCAGTAGCGCCCGTTCCAGTTGGGCGAGTTCGCGCTGGATGGGCGCGGGGTCGTAGTACTCGTTCTCCGCCGCCTCGACCACGCGCTCCACGACCCAGGCCACACCGCGTACGGGGGCGAGCGGAAGGGTGGCGAGATGGGTGAACAGGCCGGCCATGAGGACTCCTCGGGCGCGCTAGACGAAGCTGTAGGCGGGTAGCGGTCCGCGCAACCGCAGGTCGAAGTCGCCGCCGAGCTCGTCGGCGAGGTGCTTCTCCGCGGTGCGGAAGCCGTCGTCGTTGTCGCCGTCCACCAGGAACGACACACTCAGGAAGTCGTCCCCGGTCGCCTCCGACACGCGCTCCTCGCGGGCGAAGCCGCGCAGCGCCTCCAGGATCATGACGGCGAACTGGTCCTGGCGTGCCTGTACTTCCTTGGCGACGAACTCGCCGAGGGCCAAGGGCAGGTCCGGGCCGCCGCTGCCGCTCCTGATCTGCTCGTTGAGCCCGCGCGCCTCGTCGGAGTCCAGCAGGATCTGGCGCAGCAGCGCCTCCTCGTCCTGGGCGGCCCTCAGGTGGTATTCGACGCAGTCCTTCAGCGCCCGCAGCCGTTCGGTGAACTCTGCCGCGCGCTGTGCCAGTACTTCCTGGACGGCGCCGTCATCCGGGGCCGTGAAGCCGAACTGCAGCGGCAGCACCGTGCCGTCGGCCATCAGCCGTTCCTGGACGGCCTGATGAGCGCCGAGGTCATGGCGTTTGGGACGGAGGTCCTCGGGAGCCTCGCTGACGATCGCGGTGAGTTCCCCGCTGGTCACCGTGCGGAGGTCGGACGGCGGATCGCCCACCCCGTCCAGGCCGTCCAGACGCTGCGGATGCTCGGTCGCCACGATGGAGTAGACGTACACGGCCATGGTTCATTCCTTCCGGCGCCGGACCGGCCGACGAGCCGGCCGTTCGCGCTTCTCCGCGTGCTCGTGCTCCTTGCGACGTTCCCCGGACTCCTCCTCGTCCTCGCCACCGCCCCCGCCCTTGACGGCGTCGGCCACCGCCTCGGCGGCTCCGCTCAGGGCGCCCTTCGCCTTGCCGTGGGATCCGCCTTCGGTCACCTCGCCGACCAGGTCGGTCAGCTCCTGGGGCTTCTTGCGCCCGGACTCCAGATCGAGCCGGTTGCAGGCCTCGGCGAAGCGCAGATAGGTGTCGACGCTCGCGACGACCACGCGGGCATCGACCTTGAGGATCTCGATGCCCACCAGTGACACCCGCGCGAAGACATCGATGACCAGACCGCGGTCGAGGATCAGATCGAGTACGTCGTAGAGGTTCCCGCTGCCGCCTCCCGCGGCGCCTTGGGAAATGGTTCCTCCGCCTTGTGGCACCACTGTCATGGTGCCTCCCTTCACCGGCCCGCCCTGCCGTCGCAAGGCGGCCGTCGTCGTTCACCCGGCGAACGCCGCTGGTGGCACCCCGCGATGCTAGGCACGCGGATCGATCTGTCCTCGCGTGTAGCGGCGGGTGCGTTCGTACGCCAGCAGCTCGCCCTCCTTGTCCAGCGTCACCCGGTAGCTCGCCATCACGCTGGTGGTCCCGGGGACACGTTCGAGCTCCAGGACTTCCACGTCCGCCTGCCAGCCGTCCTCCGTCGGTTTCACCGCGGAGACGGACTCGGGGGCCCGCCCCAGAAGCTCCTGGAGCTGTTCCGCCGCGTACCGCATGGCGCGCGGCGCCGAAACGCGGCGGGCCGCGCGTTTCGTCTCACCCTCGCTCGTCCGGCTGCCGGCCCGCTCGGTGCCGGTCTTGCCGACGGCCTTCTTGGCGGCCTTCTTCACCGGCTTCCCGCTGGACGGACGCCGGACTCGCGCCGTGTCGTCCTCTTCGCCTGCGGCCATGTTCCCTCTCCGGAATCGGAGACGACATGCTGCCCGCGCCACATTCACAAGGCGCCATTACATGATATACGGCACGAGATAACCGCATCTCGGGCATAACGACAGCCCCTTCGGCTCTCGATGCTCCTGACATCGCCGCAGCGGGCGTACGGCTACGCCCTCGATGCGGCCGTTTCGTCCGATATCGGGCAGTCTTGGGGGTATGGGTATTCACAATCCGGACGCGGAGCCGGACCGCACTCCCGGTCTCGGTCCCGGCGGCGGGGTGCCACCGGGAGAGACCCCGCCGGGCGAGGACAGCACGGGTGCGGAGACCGGCCCCCGCGACGCACAGACAAAGGGCTGGGCCAAGGGCCCGGTCATCATCCTCGGCATCCTCGTCGTGCTCTGCGCGGTGTTCTTCATCGCCTACGCGGTGAGCGTGGCGATGTGACCGCCCGGCGGCGCCGCGGGAGCGCGGCGCCGGCCGATCCTGCGAGCACGCCGTCGGATCAGGGGTTCTGAGGGTCGACGCCCGTGCTGGCCTCGGCGTCGCGGCCCCCGCTGGGCCGGCGCGCGGGACCCTTCGGGCCCATGTCCCGCATCCCCTTCTCGTCGGACTCGGCGGCCCGCCGCTCGCCCCGGCGCGAGTCGCTCTTGACCTCGCTGGCCGGCGGCACCTTCTCCTTCTTCCGGTGCTTGGTCACGTCTGCTCCCTGGGTCGCACGGCGCATCGCCGGCCCACGGCGCCGGCCACACCCTGCGCAGCGCGACCGCTACCAGGACGCCACCTGCGCCGCCCGTGCCGGAGACGCTCGTACCTCCAGGCTGAGGGCCCACGGAACCATCCGCATCTCCGCCCCGCCGTGACACCGCCGCACCCGCCGGGGCCACACCTCGCCACACCTCGCCACACGTCGTCACCCCTGGTCCGCCACCAGGACCCTGACCGTGTCGTCCGGCGGCGCGCTCCACCGGAACGTCCTCCACACGACCGAAGAAGGCGTCGCGCGGCAGACACCTCTGCTCCAGCCGCAGGGCCCGGGGCGCGGGGACGTCGACCGTGGGGGCGGGAGGGAGCTGTGCAGCGGCGGTCGCGACGGCCCTGAGCGCCTCCAGCAGGACCTCCGCCGTCTCCTGGTCGTCGGCATGGGTGAGCTGGGTGTTGATGCGGCGGTGGTCGGCGAGGTGGACGTCCACCCGCCGGTGCTCGCGCAGCCAGTCCGCCACCTGGTATCCCGTCGTGCCGAGTCCGCTGACGTCGATGACGACGGGAAGCGGATCGAAGTCGTCCGCCAGTCCGGGTCCACAGAAGTCCGCGCGGTCGTGTACGTGCAGCCCTTCGATCCGCTCGATCGCCGCCCGGGTCCTGGCCGCCAGGCTCAGGGCACGGTCCATCAGGTCCCTGCCGTGCTGGGCCATCTGCCGGCGCCAGCCGTCGAGTCCGGCATAGATCAGCACGGAGGGGCTGGTCGTACCCAGCAGGTCGGCGCGGGTCTTGAGCAGTGCCGGGTCGATCAGGTCGCCTTGGAGATGGAAGACGGAGCCCTGTTCCAGCCCGCTGCCCATCTTGTGGATGCTGGTCACACAGACGTCCGCACCCGCGTCCATGGCCCAGGCGGGCAGGTCGGGGTGGAAGGGCAGATGTGCCCCCCATGCCTCGTCGACGATCAGCGGCCGGCCCCGGCGGTGGCAGACGTCCGCGAGGGACCGGAGGTCCGCGCAGCTGCCGTACGGGGTCGGGCTGGTGACCAGGGCCCCCTTCGCGTCCGGGTGGGCGGCGAAGGCCCGCTCGAAGTCCTCCGCGGACGGCGGGTGGGCCAGGTGCCGTTCGGCGTCCCACCGGGGGTCCACCCACACGGGGCGGATGCCGGCGAGGATCAGACCGGAGACGACGGACTTGTGCGCGTCCCGGCCGATCAGCAGCTCTTCGTGCGGGCAGGCCACGGAGAGCATCGCGGCCTTCACCGACAGGGAACTCCCGCAGGTCGAGAAGAACGTGTGGGAGGCGTGCACCGCGTCTGCCATCAGCTTCTCGGCACGTTCCAGGACCTTGTTCCGGGTACGCCGGTCGTCCAGGCCGCCCGAGGCCAGCACATCGCCGTAGAAGACCACGTCGCCCAGCACCTCACGTACCCGCGGATCGGCACCTCGCGCCTGTTTGTGGCCGGGAGGACTGAACGGCAGCCGGCCCGGCGCGTGGTAGCGCGCGAGAGCTTCCAGTACGGGGGCTTGGCTGTGGTCGGCAGACATGGCACACGGGTTCCCGATGCCGGGTGCGACTAACCCGGTCCCGGCGCGGGGACGACCGGTCCGGCCGCCCGGCGCGGGGTGAGCGCCGGACGGTGACCACTCGTCAGGTGACGGTGCGCCCCAGGTAGGCGGCCAGCCGGTCGAGCGGACCCGCGTCCTCGGGCACCGGTTGCGGCGGGGCGAAGGAGCCCCCGGCCGTACGGGGCAGATCGCCGTAGATCTCGCGTACGACGGGGAGGGCGGCCTCGGCGAGTCGCTGCACGCCCTCGTAGGGGCGCCCCACGGCGCGGGCCAGGTCCCAGCCGTGGATCAGCATCTCGATCACGAGCTGCTCGACGAGCCGTCGCCCGGGAGCGGGGCCGTAGCGCTGTTCGAGCATGCCGGGCCGGCCGAAGGCCGACAGCGCGGCGCGGGAGGCGCCACGGAAGGCCTCGATGTGGTCGTCCCCGAGGTGGTCGGCGGTGAAGTCGGAGCGGGGCGCGCCGTCGGCCAGGCCGGCCCAGAGCAGGTTCTCCCAGACCAGGTGGTCGAGGAGGGTGCGTACGTCCCAGTCGGCGCACGGCGTCGGCCGGTCGAACTGGTCCCGATCCACCGCGGAGACAAGGGCGTTGACGGCGTCCAGGACGCTCTCGCAGGCATGGAGTACCCCGGCCGTCCCCCATGCGTCCTCCCCGGTGTCGTAGATCCCGCCGAGTTCCGCGGCGCGCGCACCGGGCGCGGGGTTGGCCCGCAGCGCCGTCCTCAGCCATTGGCCGGCCGCCGCCATGCTCGGCCGGGTCGGTTGGCCGTTGATGACGCACAGCAGGTACCAGTACCGCTCGACGTGCGTGTCGGAGGCGACGTCGAGTTGTTCCAGCAGCAGCCGTCTGGCCTGCGCACCGTCGCCGAGCGGCCGGCCGGCCGTCGCGGGCTGGGTGGGGAGCCAGGCCGCGACGACTGCCGCGACGACGGCGTCGGCCGCCGGTGAGTCCGGTGCGAGGCCCTGCTCGCGGGCCGCCCGGACCCGCCGCAGCCAGTCGTCCGTGACCCGCTCCGCCGCGCGCAGCGCGGTCGCGTCGTGTTCTCCCGGGTGGTGTTCGGCGGCGTACCGGGCCATCCGCCGCATACCGGCGCGCAGGGCCGGATCCTTGACGAGTTCGCCGAGTTCGAGCCAGGCGTCGACCTGCTCGTCGGTGGGGTCGGCGGGGAGGTCCGGGGCGGCCGCCAGCAGGCCCCGCCGGTAGGTGGGGACATCCAGCGCGCCCAGGGTTTCGGTGACGAAGTCGTGGATGACGGTGCGGCGTTCGGCGGCGGACATGCGCGCCAGCTCGGTCATGGTGGTGAGCCCCTCGGCAGTGGTGTCGCGGCGGGTGACGGAGCGCAGCACGGCCTGCTGCGACCGCAGTGTGCGGATCTGCGCCTCCAGCGCGTCGATATGCGTCGCGGCCACCTGTGCCAGGGTGTCCTCGCGCTCCAGTACGTCCCGGATCGCCGCCAGGCTCAGCCCCAGCCCCCGCAGCGTCTGCGCCAGCTGCAGACGGGCCAGGGCCTCGGTGCCGTAGAGCCGGTAGCCGGCCGGGGTCCGGCGGGCCGGGGGCACCACTCCGATGTCGGACCAGTGCCGGATCAGCTTCACCGTCAGCCCGGTCTTGCGGGCCGCCTCTCCGATGCTCCAGAAGGTGTCGTCGTCGACGTGCATGCCCTCACCCTCGGGTCTCCCATGGTGGGAGAGTCAACCGGCCGGCCCATCGACCGGGTACGCGGCCGCCGTGCTCAGTGCGCCGGGCCGGAGACGTCGTCGTGCGCGGTCCGGCCACCGAGGAGGTGCTCTCTGCCCCAGGCGCCGAGCGGGCCCAGCGCCTCGTTGAGGGAGGCACCGAGCGGGGTGAGGGCGTAGGTCACGCGGCGTACCGCTCCCTCGAACCCCTCCTGCCGGGAGACGATGCCATCGGCCTCCAACTCCCGCAGATGGGAGGTGAGGACCTTCTCGGTGACGCCGGGGATACCGCGCCGCAGCTCGCCGAACCGGCAGGGCCCGCCGTCCAGCGCCCAGAGGATGAGCACCTTCCACTTGCCGCCGACCACGTCGATCGCCGCGTCGATGCCGCACACATACGTGTCCCGCCTGGTCATGGCCGCCCCCTCCCGATCACGCACTTACCTTACGGTAACCACCCACAAAACAGTGCGTACTTGATCATGGTCCGGGGACGGACGAGCCTGATCGGCATGGACATCCACACCACCTCCCCGACCCCCGTCACCCTCCTCGGCCTCGGCGACATGGGCACCGCGCTCGCTCGCGCCTGGCTCGCCGCGGGACACCCGCTGACCGTCTGGAACCGTACGGCGGGCAAGGCCGCGCCACTGGTGGCCGAGGGCGCCCGGGCGGCGGCCAGCCCGGCCGAGGCGGTGGCCTCGGCCACCGGCCCTGTCGTCCTGTGCCTGCTGGACGACGCCTCCGTGGGCCAGGCGCTGGACGGCACCGACCTGAACGGCAAGGACCTGGTCAACCTGACCACCGGCACCCCCGCCCAGGCCCGGCAGCGTGCCCGCTGGGCCGCGGAGCGCGGGGCCCGCTTCCTGGACGGCGGGATCATGGCCGTCCCCCCGATGATCGGCCGGCCGGAGACCGGCGGTTATGTCTTCTACAGCGGCGACCGCGCCCTGTTCGACGACCACCGGGATGTGCTGGCGGCCCCCGCCGGGGTGCGGTTCGTCGGCGAGGACGCCGGTCACGCGGCGCTGCACGACATCGCCCTGCTCAGCGCGATGACCGGCATGTTCGCCGGCATCACCCATGCCTTCGCCCTGGTGCGCCCGGAGCCGGACCTGGACCTCGCCGGATTCGCCACCCTGCTCGCGGACTGGCTCGGCGCCATGGCCGGCAATGCCCAGGCCATCGCCGCCCAGCTGGCCGGCGGCGACTACACCGAGGGCGTCACGTCCCATCTCGCCATGATGGCGGCGGGCAATGACACGCTGCTGGCCGCGGCGGAGGAGCAGTCGGTCGATCCCCGTCTCCTCGCTCCCTATATGGAGCTGATGCGCCACCGGGTGGCCCAGGGGCACGGCGACGAGGGCCTGGCGGGCATGGTCGATCTGCTCAGGGGCGCCTGAGGGGAGCGGGGCTCGGGAGCCGGGGCCGGGTACGCCCGAGTGCGCCGGGAGGGGTCGAGTACGCCGGGAGGGGCCGGGTTCCGGCCAACATATCGGCGGATCTTGTCTGCCCGGTCGGTCTCCGCGTTCAATGATCCCGATTTTGATCTTGGTCTTGATCGCGGGAGCCGGGCCCCGGCCGCCGCACACCATGTGAACGAGGAGCGACTTGCGTGAACGCCGATACCCCGCCCGTGGACACGGGTGACTCCTACACCTCGTCCGGCCGGACCGGGGGCCCGGGGCCCGTGTGCTCGTACACGGAGTGGGACCCGCTGGAGGAGGTGATCGTCGGCATTGTGGACGAGGCGAGTTTCCCGACCTGGCACGAGGCCCTGCCGCCGGTGATACCCGGCGGCCAGCACGCGGCGTTCCGCGAGAACGCAGGGCGGCCCTTCCCGCCCGAGCAAGTCGCCGCCGCCCGCGCCGAGTTGGAGGAGCTGGTGCACATCCTGGAGGGCGAGGGGGTGACGGTCCGCCGGCCGGAGGCCATTCCCCAGCGCACGCCGTACACGACCCTGGACTGGACCAGCACCGGTATGTACGCGGCGATGCCCCGGGACGCGATTCTCGTGGTCGGCGACGACATCATCGAATGCCCCATGGCCTGGCGCTCCCGCTACTACGAGAACCTCGCCTACCGGCCGCTGCTGAAGGAGTACTTCCGCGGCGGCGCGAAGTGGACCGCGGCACCGAAGCCGGAACTGACGGACGACCAGTTCGACCAGGACTGGACCGACCCCGGCGAGGACGGCCCGCAGCGGCTGGTGGTGACCGAATTCGAGCCGACCTTCGACGCGGCCGACTTCACGCGCTGCGGGCGCGACATCATCGCCCAGAAGAGCAATGTCACCAATGACTTCGGCATCGAGTGGCTGCGCCGTCACCTCGGCGACGAGTACCGCATCCATGTGTTCGAGTTCAACGACCCGCACCCGATGCACATCGACGCCACGCTCGTGCCCATGGCGCCGGGCAAGCTGCTCATCCACCCCGAGCGGGTGCCCCAGGTGCCCGGGCTGTTCAAGGGCTGGGACGTGATGGCCGCACCCGCCCCCGTCATCCCCGATGCGCATCCGCTGTACATGACCAGCAAGTGGATCAACATGAACGTGCTGATGCTGGACGAGGAGCGGGTGATCGTCGAAGCGCAGGACGAGCCGATGATCGCGGCGATGAAGAAGTTCGGCTTCCAGCCGATCCCCTGCAACTTCCGCAACTTCAACACCTTCGGCGGCTCGTTCCACTGCGCCACCGCGGACGTCCGGCGCCGGGGCACCCTGCAGTCGTACTTCTGAGGCGGTGGCGCAGGGGCGCGAGGGCCGTCACGTCACCGAGAAGCCGCCGTCGACGAAGAGCGTCTGCCCGGTGACGAACGCCGCACCCGGACCGGCCAGGAACACCGCCGCGCCCGCGAAGTCGTCGAGCTCGCCGTTGCGCCCGGCCATCGTCCGACGCGCCATCGCCGCGGGGCGTTCGGGGTCGGCGAACAGTTCCTCGGTCAGCGGGGTGCGGACGAAGCCGGGCGCGAGGGCGTTGACGCAGACACCGTGCCGGGACCAGGCCTCCGCCTGCGAGCGGGCCAGCGCGCTGACCCCGGCCTTGGACACGCCGTACGCCCCGCTGTTGCCGAACGCCCGGATCGTCTGCTGGGAGGCGAGGTGGATGATCCGTCCCCAGCCCCGCTCCGCCATACCGGGGCCGAAGCGCTGCCCGAGCAGAAACGGCGCATCGAGGTTGACGGCCATGGTGCGGTCCCAGTCGGAGGTGGTCAGCTCGTCCATCGGCGGACGGGGGTTGACTCCGGCGGCGTGGACGAGGATGTCCGGTTCGCCGTGCCGTCGCGCCATCTCGTCCGCGGCCCGGCCTATGGCCTCCCGGTCGCCCAGATCCGCGTCGATCCAGTCTGCCGCACAGCCCGCGGCACGCAGCTGTGCGGCGGCGGCGCGCAGCGGCTCCGGGCGCCGGGCCAGCAGCACCACTGCGGCCCCGGCGCGCCCGAGCGCCTCGGCGATGGTCCGGCCGATACCCGAACTGCCGCCGGTGACCAGGGCGGTGCGGCCGGAGAGCGAGAAGAGCCCGTCGAGGTAGGCGGCGGTGGTGGTCATTGCGGTGCCTCCTGGTGGTGTGCGACCCGTAGGGGGTGATCATGCCGGGTCCGTACGGGGCCGCGGTCGCCCGCCCTCGTGCCGGGCGAGCGGCGGAGCGCGGCGGCGGTTTCACCGGCCGAGGGCGATCGGAACTATTTCCTCCGGATTTATCCGGTGCGGGGTCCTGTCGAGCGGGAGGCGATCACGAGATATCTTGATGTCGAGCAATGTTGCAGACGTGGAGCGGAGCACCCGGTGACTGACTCGACCATCATCTACACACACACTGACGAGGCCCCGGCCCTGGCGACGTATTCGTTCTTGCCTGTGATCCAGGCATACGCGTCGACGGCGGGCGTCAATGTGGAGACCCGTGACATCTCTCTGGCCGGGCGCATCATCGCGAGCTTCCCCGAGCGTCTGGAGGAGGGCCAGCGCATCGACGACGCCCTCGCCGAGCTCGGCGAGCTGGCCAAGACGCCCGACGCCAACATCATCAAGCTGCCCAACATCTCGGCCTCGATCCCGCAGCTGAAGGCCGCGATCGCCGAGCTGCAGCAGCAGGGCTACGCGCTCCCGGACTACCCGGACGACCCCAAGACCGACGAGGAGCGCGACATCCGCGCCCGCTACGACAAGGTCAAGGGCAGCGCCGTCAACCCGGTCCTGCGTGAGGGCAACTCCGACCGCCGGGCGCCGGCGTCGGTGAAGAACTACGCCAAGTCCAACCCGCACCGCATGGGCGAGTGGACCGCCGGCTCCAAGACCAACGTCGCGCACATGACCAACGACGACTTCCGCTCCACCGAGAAGTCCGCGGTCATCGCCGAGGCCGGCGCGCTGCGCATCGAGCTCAAGGGCGACGACGGCTCCACCACCGTCCTGCGCGAGTCGGTACCCGTGCTCGCCGGCGAGGTCGTCGACGCCTCCGTCATGCGCGTCGCCGCGCTGCGCGAGTTCCTCACCGCGCAGGTCGCCCGCGCCAAGGCCGAGGGCGTGCTGTTCTCCGTCCACCTCAAGGCCACGATGATGAAGGTCTCCGACCCGATCATCTTCGGCCACGTGGTCCGGGCGTTCTTCCCGAAGACCTTCGCCAAGTACGGCGAGGCGCTCGCCGCGGCCGGCCTGACCCCGAACGACGGCCTCGGCGGCATCTTCAAGGGCCTGGAGGCGCTGCCCGAGGGCGCCGAGATCAAGGCGTCCTTCGACGCCGAGCTGGCCGAGGGCCCGGAGCTGGCGATGGTCGACTCCGACCGCGGCATCACCAACCTCCACGTGCCGAGCGACGTCATCGTCGACGCCTCCATGCCGGCCATGATCCGCACCTCCGGCCACATGTGGGGCCCGGACGGCCAGGAGCACGACACCCTCGCGGTCCTGCCCGACAGCAGCTACGCCGGCATCTACCAGGTCGTCGTCGACGACTGCCGCGCGCACGGCGCCTACGACCCCTCGACCATGGGCTCGGTGCCCAACGTCGGCCTGATGGCGCAGAAGGCCGAGGAGTACGGCAGCCACGACAAGACCTTCGAGATCCCCGTCACGGGCACCGTGCGGGTCCTCGACGCGGCCGGCAACGCCGTCCTGGAGCAGGCCGTCGGCGCCGGCGACATCTTCCGGATGTGCCAGACCAAGGACCTGCCGATCCGCGACTGGGTCAAGCTCGCCGTCACCCGCGCCCGTGCGACCGGCAACCCGGCGGTGTTCTGGCTCGACGAGGACCGCGCGCACGACGCGCAGCTGATCAAGAAGGTCCGGACCTACCTCGGCGAGCACGACACCGAGGGCCTGCAGATCGAGATCATGGCGCCGGTCCACGCGATCAAGTTCTCCCTGGACCGCATCCGCCGCGGCGAGGACACGATCTCGGTCACCGGCAACGTCCTGCGCGACTACCTGACCGACCTCTTCCCGATCCTGGAGCTGGGCACCAGCGCCAAGATGCTGTCCGTCGTCCCGCTGATGAACGGCGGCGGCCTGTTCGAGACCGGCGCCGGCGGCTCCGCGCCCAAGCACGTCCAGCAGCTCGTCAAGGAGAACTACCTCCGCTGGGACAGCCTGGGTGAGTTCCTCGCGCTCGCGGTCAGCTTCGAGCACCTCGCCCAGAAGAAGGGCAACGCGCGCGCCCAGGTGCTCGCCGACACCCTCGACCGGGCGACCGGCACGTTCCTGGGCGAGAACAAGTCGCCCAGCCGCAGGCTCGGTGGCATCGACAACCGCGGCAGCCACTTCTACCTGGCCCTGTACTGGGCCCAGGAGCTGGCGAAGCAGACCGACGACGCCCAGCTCGCGGAGGCCTTCGCGGGCCTCGCCAAGACGCTCGGCGAGCAGGAGCAGACCATCGTCGACGAGCTGATCGCGGCCCAGGGCGCGCAGGCCGACATCGGCGGCTACTACCAGCCGGACCCGGCGAAGGCCTCCGCCGTCATGCGCCCGTCGGCGACGTTCAACCAGGCGATCGCGACGCTGGGCTGAGCTTCCCGGGTTTTCGGCTGGCCCGCCGTGGGGGTTGCGCTTGTTTCGCCTGCGGCGGGCGTTGCCGCTGCGCGGGGCGTTTTCGGGGGCCGGTGACGGTCCTCCGGGGCCTGGTGTGTGGACTGCTTCGCTTTACGTCCACACACCAGGCCCCGGAGGACCGTCACCGGCAGCCGAAAAGCCCCGCGCAGCGGCACCGCCCGCCGCAGGCGAACCCAGCGAACCCCCACGGCGGGACAGCCGAAAACGCGGGCAGCCAAGCGCAGCGGAAGGGCAGACAAAGACCTGGAAGACTAAACCGCCTGCGGCAACTCCATCAGCCGCCCCACCAGATCCGCGAACATCCCGTCCGCCGGCTCGTCGGCCAGCATGTGCCGGACCACATGCGCCATCCGCTCGTCGTACGCGGCGCTGACCGCCGCCAGCGCCGCGAAGTCGTGCACCAGCTGCCGCTCCAGCTCCGTACGCGGGATGCGGCGCCCGTCCAGCCACAGCAGGGCGGTGGTCTCGGCCAGTGAGATCCACGAGCGCACCACCAGCTCCAGGCGCGGGGCGGGGTCGGGGACGTCGAGATGGGCGAGGACCTGCTCGTACGCGGCCTGCCGCACCCCGTCGATCATCGCGCTGGTGCGGGTCGAACCGATCGCCGGGCCGCCGCGCATCAGCGCCGAGAAGCCGGGGCCGTGCTCCTCCACGAAGTCGAAGAAGCGCTCCATGACCCGCAACAGACGGGCGCCGAGCGGGCCTTCGTGCGGCTCCACGAAGCGGGCCGTCAGCTCCTCGGCGGCCCGCCGCAGCGCGGCCTCGTACAGCTGCTGCTTGCCCGGGAAGTAGTGGTAGACCAGCGGCCGCGAGATACCGGCGGCCTCGGCGATCTCGTCGATCGAGACGTCCTCGGGGGAACGGTGGCTGAAGAGGTCGAGAGCCACCGCGATCAGCTGATCGCGCCGCTCCTCGACGCCCATCCTGCGGCGCGCCCCGGTCGTCATACGGAACACCCTAACGACCGGGGGCGCGGCAAGGAATCGCGCAGGAAATCGAAATCGTCACAGATCGAGCACGAGGCCCCCGCCCCGCGCCCGCGAGACGCAGATCAGCAGCGAACCGTCGCGCTCGGCGTCCGTCAGCAGCTCGTCGCGGTGGTCCACCTCACCGGCCAGCACCCGCTGTTGGCAGGTGCCGCAGAACCCCTGCTCGCAGGAGTACGGCAGATCGGGCAGCGCCTGTTCGCGCAGCGCCCGCAGCACGCTGGTGTCCGCGGGCACGGTGACCGTACGGCCGGTGCGGCGCAGTTCCACCTCGAAGGGGGCGTCCTCGCCGGACGGTGCGGAGGCGGGCGGGGCGAACCGCTCGGTGTGCAGCGTCAGCCCCGCGGTCACGGCCGGCAGCAGCGCCTCGACCGCCGCCATCAGCGGTTCGGGCCCGCAGCAGTAGACGGCGGCGTTCGGGGGCGCGCCGGCGAGCGCCGCCGCGAGGTCGGGCCGGCCGTCCTCGTCCTCGGCGACCACCGTCACCCGGTCCGTGCCGGCCCCCGCGAGCTTCTCGATCTCCGCCAGGAACGGCATCGAGGCCCGCGACCGCCCGCCGTACACCAGCCGCCACGGCACGCCCTGCTGCTCGGCCTGCCGCAGCATCGGCAGGATCGGTGTGATGCCGATGCCGCCCGCGATGAAGACATAGGCGTGGCCGTCCCGCAGCGGGAAGCGGTTGCGCGGTCCGCGCACCTCCACCACCGTCCCCTCGTGCAGCCGCTCGTGCACCTCGCGCGAGCCGCCCCGGCCGTCCTCGACCAGCCGGGCGGCGATGGTGTACGAACCGCTCGCCGCGGGGTCCCCGCACAGCGAGTACTGGCGTACCGCCCCCGACGGCAGCACCAGGTCGATATGCGCCCCGGGCTCCCACTGCGGCAGTTCCTCGCCCGCCAGCCGCAGCCGTACCACCCCTTCGGCCTCCACCGTCCGCTCCGCCACGGTCAGCCGCCGCCCGCCCTCGCGCCGGCCCGCACCGTCGCGGCCCCGCCCCGAGACGGGCTCCTCCAGTGCGGGCATCGGCCACAGCGGCGACGCCTTGACCCGCCGGCGCAGCGCCCGCCGGGCGACCAGCAGCGCCGCTCCGGCCACCACCACCGTGCGCATCCGCGGCATCTCAGACACCCCCGGCGGTGCGGGCCTCGGCCGCGGTCGCGGCGGGGGATCCGGCGAGATAGGCGACGGCCTGCGCGGTGCTGCCGTGCTGGGAGGGGTGGTAGGTGCGGCTGAGGTACTGCGGGATGGAGCGCGCCATGGCCCCCGCGGTCGGCAGCACGCCCTGCCGTCCGGCGCGGAAGAACTCCCGGAAGCTGGCCCTGCCGTCGATCAGCGAGGGGTCGTTCTCCATGAAGAAGCGGGTGCCGCGCTGCCACAGGAAGACCAGGGCGGTGAAGGCCGTGGCCCAGGTGCGCACCCGCCGCCGGTAGCCGCCGTCGAGGTGCATGAAGAGGTCGAACGCCACCGACCGGTGCTCGACCTCCTCCGCACCGTGCCAGCGCAGCAGGTCGAGCATCGTCGGATCGGCGCCCCTGGCGTCCAGCGCCTCGGCGTTGAGCACCCAGTCGCCCAGGAACGCGGTGTAGTGCTCGATGGCGGCGATCGTCGCCACCCGCTCCAGCAGCCACCACTTGCGGGCCCGGCCCGGCGGCAGGGTCCGGTCGCCGAGCAGCTTCTCGAAGAGCCAGTCCACCTGCGCCGTGTACGGGGTGGGGTCCAGCCCGCGCTCCTTGAGGTGCGGCAGCACCTCGTCATGGGCCTGCGCGTGCATGGCCTCCTGTCCGATGAACCCGATGACGTCCGCGCGGAGTTCGGGGTCACGGATGTAGGGCAGCACCTGCTTGTAGACCCGCACGAACCAGCGCTCGCCGGCCGGCAGCAGCAGATGCAGCACATTGATCGTGTGGGTGCTGGCCGGGTCGCCGGGTATCCAGTGCAGGGGGGTGTCGGCCCAGTCGAAGGCGACGTTGCGGGCCTTCAGCGGGATGTGCTCGGACGCGACCGCCTGGGGCCGCAGCGAGGCCGTATTAGACATGGCGTCAATGTACTGATGGGTAAGGCATGTCGATACCCCTCGGGGGGCGAAAGCTCGACGGATTCCCGACGGCCCCTCCCGGCTCCAGGCGGCCCCGGCCGGCCCCGCCGCCCCGGCCGGTCAGCCCAGCGCCTCGATCCTCCTGCCGTTCGCCAGCCGGCCCGCCAGCTCCGCCCGGTCGCCCGCCTGCGCGGGGAGCGACAGCAGCCGGCCGGGCGCCTGGGCCCGTACCCCGCCGGTCGCGGCGATCGACGTCACCTGATCGCTGCCCGCCGCCAGCAGCCACCACCGTCCGTCCGCGGCCTTCCACAGGACCCCGGCCAGGGCGCGGGGGGCGCGCGGACCGCAGGACGTACCGTCCTCGGCGCGCGCCGCCACCGTGCCGGTCGCATACGGCCGGCCGCTCGGCGCCGGGGGCTGGAACTGGGCCATCGTCCGGCTCCCCGGCCCGCGCCAGGTCTCGGCGCGGGTGCACAGCCAGGCCGCGGTGCCCGCACCGGCGGGCAGCGGCTGCCGGGCGAACTCCCAGGAGTTCACCGCACGGACGCCCTGCCCGCGGACCGCGCCCAGATGGCAGGCCGTCCGCGCCCAGGCCGTCCTGGCCTGCGGGGAGGCCACTGCGCCCGGTGCGCGCGGCGCGCCGTACGTCAGCCGGGCCGGGGCCAGCTCGCCGAGATCGGTCAGCAGATCCCCGTCCAGACGCAGGGCCGGCCAGGTCGTGCACTTCTGGACGGGCCGCGGCGCGGGCACCGGGGCGGTGACGCCGCGCGCGTCGACGGGGGTGGCCTCGCCCGCCGCGTCGGGCTTCAGCAGGTCGACCAGCCGCGCCCGCCGCACCCAAGGAGCCGTCAGATAGCGGACATTGGCCTGGGTGCGGCTCACCACCAGCGCGCCCGCGGAATCGGCCGCCGCGCCGTCCGTCCGGGCGAAGTCCAGTGCCGCGCCCGTGCCGTCCTCCTGGCCCTCGCCGTCCGCGGACTCGGCGTAGCGCACCACGCGCAGGCCGTCGTGGAAGAGCACCACGACCGAGTGGTCCACCACACCGGCGAACAGCAGCTGGGCGGGCCCCGCGGCCGGCCCGGCCGGGGTGCCGGGGGTCGCCGAGACCGGCACACCGGCCCCCGGCCTGGCCCACACGGCCAGCGCGCGGCGCAGCAGCGCCTTGTCGTGGACGCGGTCGCCGCGGGCCGGCCAGCTGGCGAAGTCCTGCCGGGCGGCGGTCTTCCAGGCGGACGCCGGTGCCATGGTCAACTTGGCCGGATCCAGGGCCGCTTCGGACGCGGCGTTCTGTGCGTACGGCGGGGCGGCGGCGCCCTCCGGGCCCCAGCCCTCGCCCGGCAGCCCCAGCAGCGCCCCGCACACCAGCACCGCCGCGCCCGCCGCCAGCAGCGCGCGGCCGTGCTGCCGCCGCCGGATCAGATCCGTCGGCCGGGCCTGCAGCGCACAGGCGTCGAACTCCGGCGACTCCAGCAGCGACCGGTCCCGGCTGCCGGCCGGTGTCTCGGCCTCCTCCGCCTCGTCCAGCGCCGCACGGGGGTCCGCGACCCCGGCGGCCTCCAGCACCCGCCGCGCCTCCGGCGCGCTCAGCCGCTCCAGATCGCGCAGCACGAACGCCGCCCGGGCCGGCCCGGACAGCGCCGACAGCGCCTGGTCCAGGGCGAGTTCATCGGCGCCGCCCGAGCGCGGGAAGAGGCGCAGGCCCCAGACCTGGGGGAGCAGGGGCGGCGGGGTGGGCAGCCGGCGGGTGCGCCCGGCGGCGAGCGCGGTGCGCAGGACCCGCAGCCGTACGAAGGCGTAGCCGGGGTCGATCGCCGTCTCCGTACCGGCCCGCTGGGCGGGCAGGCCGATGCCGTGGGCCAGGGCGCGCTGGCGCGGCAGGGTGCGCTGCACCACGCCATGGGCGGCCAGCACCCGTCGGCCGCGGCTCCGGCCGGACGGCAGGACGAGGTAGGCCAGCCGGACCAGCCGGGGGTAGTGCTCGACCAGCGCCGCCTCGGCCTGCTCGACATCGATGACATCAACACCGAGATCGGCAGGGCCGGTGGGGGAGGAGCGGTCCGGACGGGAGAAGGTCGCCTGCTGCTGATTCACGTTCGGTGAAACGAGTGAATCCTGCGATGGTCACCGGTGTGTCGGGGCGCCCCGACGGGTGACGCGGCGGGGCGCCGCACGGTCGCCGGACACGGCCGCGGCCACCGCGCCGGGACCGGCCGCGGTGGCCGCATGACTGCCGTATCGACCGGTTTTCCTACTACTTCAGGTCGAACTCGCCGTCCCGCGCGCCGAGTACGAAGGCCCGCCACTCCCCCTCCGTGTAGCGCAGTACCACATCGGGGTCCATCGAGTTGCGCATGGCGACCGCGCCGCGCTCCAGGAAGGCGATCTCCACCGCCTCCTCGCTCTCGCCGGGGGCCCGCTGCCAGGTGGCGTCGGAGATGTCGAGGGCGTAGAGCCACTCCTTCTCAGCTGCGGCACTCATTCCGTATTCCCCTTGCTCGTGGTCCGTTGCGGTCAGCGTACGCAATGGTCAGGTGAGCTTCCAGCGGCGGAACTCGGCCGTACCGCGGTTCCCCGCAGCGGAGTTGGCGGCGCACTGGTGCAGACCGGTGTCCTGGTGCGGGGCCGCGCCGGGGACGGTGACGGTGGCGATCTCGCGCCAGCTTGCGCCGCCGTCGGCGGAGCAGGAGCCGGTGTACGTCCCCGAGCGCGTGCCGTCGTCCGGCCCGCGGCGCAGCCGCAGCAGCACCGGCGCGGTGACCCCGGCCAGCCGCCGGTAGGTGTCCAGGGCGCCGTCGCCGTCGGCGTCGTAGGACAGCACGACGCCCTGGGCGGGGGTCACCGAGAGGTTGAGGAAGCCGAGGCCGTCCGCCGGGCCCGGGGCGGGCGTGGTGGCGAGACGGTTGCGGACGATCAGGCCCGCGCGGGCCCAGGGGCCGGTCGGGTCCTGCCGGGTCACCTCGACCGTCACCGACCCGCCCGCGGCCAGCGCCCCCGGCCGGCAGAGCGCGCCGAACTCGGCCGTGGCCCTCCAGAGGTCCGCGCCCGCGCCGTTGATCGCGAAGCGGTCGCCCAGCTGGCCGAAGACCGCCGCGTTCGTCGTCACCGTCTCCAGCTCCGCATCGAGCGGTCCGGCGACGAAGAGCGCACCCTGCCGGACGGCCCGCACCCGGGGCTCGCCCTTCGGGCCGTACTCGGCGCCCAGGTCGTACGGCAGCGGCCGCAGCGGCTCCTCGGGCGGGCCGGCCGGGGCGGTGACCCGCCAGCGGGCCCGGCCGGTGCCGCCGGGCGGGACGGACGGCAGGGACACCGGACCGGAGGCGGTGGCGTCCAGGCCGTGCAGGGCGAAGTCGACCCGGCCGGTGGCCCGCAGCCCGTTGACGTTGCGCAGCGCCGCGGTGACGGTGGCGCGGCCGCCCGGCGGCAGCGCGGACGGATCGGCGGCGAGCGTGACCGTGCCCTGGTAGGGGGCCCTGGCGAGGGTGTCGTGGACCCGTCGCGCGGTGCGGTGGGCATCGGTGGTGGGGCGCAGCGGATAGCTCGTCCGCGCGCGGGTCCAGGGCTCCTCCATGGCGTACCAGTCGAAGGCCTTGGGCGGCCGGTCCGCGGCCAGCGCGTCCGCCAGCTCGTCCAAGTACGCCTGCCACTGCGGGAGATGGACGTCGCCGATCAGGCCGTGCCAGTCGCGGTTGGCGTAATGGGCGAGCCTGCCGCCGTCGGAGGTGGCCCGGTCCGCCCAGGTGGTGATCAGCGCGCGGGCGCTGTGCTCCAGCCGCGCCTCCTCCTCGGCGCCGGACGCCATCGCCCTGGCGTCCGCCAGCCACGGCCCGAGCAGGAACCGCCGGTGCGCGCCGGTGACCTCCTCGCTCAGCCGCATCAGCCGCAGCCACAGCCCGGACAGCGCGCCGAACGCCGCCCGGTCCTTGCGCCGGTAGGCGTCCTGGAGCTGCCCGATCAGCTGCCAGGAGCGGTTGGCCAGGGCCTGGCGGGCGGCGTCGGTGAGGTCATGGCGGTAGGCGTCGCTGCCGCGCAGTGCGGGGCGGACGCCGAGCAGCGCGGCGAACGCGGTGTCGAAGGCGGCCGGGTCGAAGGCGGGGGAGTGGGTGGCGTAGACGGTGCCGGAGCGGGCGGCCAGGCTGGGGCGGGCGGCGAAGACCGAGTCGTGCGGCCGCCCGTCCTTGCTGGAGATCTCATACGCACTGGTACGCAGCGCGCCGAACGCCGCACGGGCCGCCTCGTCGCGACCGCCGTACCGGAAGTCGGCATAGCCGTCGAACCACTCCCTCCGGTCCACCGGGCGCTCCCGCCAGGCCAGTTCCCCGAAGAGCTCGAAGGCCGCCGGATCGCGTTCGGCGGCCTCCGGCATGTACGCGGTGCCGACGAGCCTGCTGCCCGGCTTGTCGCGCCAGGCGGTGAAGCGCTCGGCCCAGATGTGCGTCTTCGCGCCGAGGGTGGTGCGGCCGCCGAAGTTGGGGATGGAGCCGAAGGCGTACGGCACCCCGCCCCAGTCCCGCTCCCGGTCGGTGACGGTGTCGAGGTCGCTGAGGCCGTCCACGATCAGCATCCGGTCGTGGTCGACGGCGTCCAGCAGATCCCGCCGCGGGTTGTCCTGCCAGCCCAGGATCACCCAGGTGGCACCGGGGCGGGCGGTGCGCAGGGCCCGCTCGACGGCGCGCGCGGCGTCCGCCACCGGTACGTCCCCGGGGTCGCCGCCCTCGTGCAGCAGATCCATCTTGAAGTGGTCGGCCGGACCCAGGAGCTGCTCCTGGTGGCGGTAGAAGGCGGCGGCCACCTCGGCGAAGACCGCCGTGCGCGGGTCGAGCCAGTCGGGCCGGGCCAGGCCCGACCAGGTGCCCTGCGGCACGGTCCGCGCGCCGGGGTTGCGGTCGGCGAAACCCCCGGGGACGGTCCCGAAGTAGCCCGGCAGCACCGGACGCATCCCCATCTCGCGCAGCCGGTCACAGATCCGACGCCCCAACTCGCCCCTCTTGTCGATGAGTTGACGACTCATCGGCCCGCCGTAACCACTCATGTTCTGCAGCAGCCACCACGGCTGGTGGGAGGGTGCCGGCAGCCAGCCGCGGGCCTCGGCGTCGGAGTAGCCGAAGTCGGTCAGCAGCCGGTGGTAGACGGCCTCGGCGCCCGGGGTGACCAGCACCTCGTTCACCCCGCGCAGCGCCAGCAGGTCGATCATCCGCTCCCAGCGCGGCCAGTCCGCGTACGGGGCGGTGTAGCCGTCGTGGGTGTCGTTGAGGGCGAAGCGGTGCGGCAGCGAGGTGGCGCGCTCGACCGGGGCGTCCGGGGCGGGCAGCGTGTCCGGCAGGTCCAGCTGGTCGCCGGCCCAGGACAGATGCGCCCGGCAGGTGTACTTGAGGTACCAGTTGACGCCGGTCAGCAGCACCGCGGGCGTCGTCCCGGCGACGGTGATCCGGCCCGCGCGCCCGCCGACCCGGAACCGGTCGGTGCCGCCGTGTGCCACGAGCGGCACCGGTGCGAACTGGTCGGCGTGCCGGGGCAGCAGCCGCGCCAGTGCGGCCCGCGCCGGCGCGACGTCGTACGCCGCCGCCCCCCGCCCCCGGCGAGCGGCCCGGCCCGGCGCGGCCCCGCCGAACACCGCCCCCGCGCCGATCGCTCCGGCGCTCCCTAAGACTGCGCGTCTTGATGGTTTCGTCATGGTGTTCCCTTCCGCCGGTCCGCTGCGCTTGGCTTGGCTGCCCACGTTTTCGGCTGTCCCGCCGTGGGGGTTTCTCGCCGTTGCGCCTGCGGCGGGCTGTTGCCGCTGCGCGGGGCTTTTCGGCTGCCGGTGACGGTCCTCCGGGGCAGGGGTGTGGGACTGCTTCGCTTTACGTCCCACACCCCTACCCCTCCGGCCCGTCCCCTCCCGTTGTGGGTGGGGATTTCTTCTGCCGTCGTGGATGCTGCCGGACCCTCGCCGTCGTGGCCGATCACCGTTGCGGCAGGAGGGGGGCCGGGAGCCCCGGTCCCGCGTGCCGTGGCGGTAGGGGCGGGCCCGAATCCGGGGGCGAAGCCCCCGGGCCCCGAAAGACGACCGTCAGGTGACCACCGAGGCGCGCCCCCCACCAGCCTTTCCTCCCACCCCCAACGGGAGGGGGCGGGCCGGAGGGGCAGGGTGTCCGGACGTAAAGCGAAGCAGTCCGGACTACGCGGAGCTCACCGCCGCCGACTATACGGGCGAGAAGCCGCCGTGGGACG